>CAVDRA010000063.1:0-8128 GCA_963611155.1 bacterium
ACTCAGCGTCCGTCGGTGAATGTTATAACCGGCTTGATTAAGGCGAATATTCCGAGCCGGATAGCATTTATGGTTGCCAGCCGCCAGGATTCTCAAATCATAATTGACGGAATCGGAGCAGAGAAGCTTCTCGGAAAAGGAGACATGCTTTATTCAAGCGCGACAGATCCGTTCCCGACCCGTATTCAGGGAACTTTGGTCGGAGATGACGAGGTTGAGCGCGTCGTAAATGATGTGAAGCAATACGGTGAGCCTGATTATATTGATGATGAAATTTTTGTTGATGATGACGAGGAAGAATCTTCTGGACCGGGATTATTCAGCGACGGCGAGGATCCTCTTTATGACCAGGCGCTGCAGATTGTTGTTCAGGCAGGAAAAGCAAGCGCGAGCTATATCCAGCGCAGGCTGAAAATCGGATACAACCGGGCCGCACGCCTTGTGGAGGAAATGGAAGAGCGCGGAATTGTCGGACCTCAGAACGGATCTAAGCCGCGTGAAGTGATTCATATTCCGTGATTCAGCGCAGGCATGATACTTTAGAATAATTTCAGACAAAAAATTTCCATAACTAAAATAAAGAAAGCTGCCGTTATGCAATTTTTGCAGGCAGCTTTTTTCTATTTTTGCCTGTTTTAGCAGATTACAACAGAATTGTCAGTTGAACTGAACGGAGCTGGAATATATTTGTCAGCGGCCCAGTCATTTTCCCATCGGCTTCCATCAAGAAGGTATCTGAACTGATATTCTTTTCCAGCAGGAAGCGCAATTTTTACAGAGAATGTTCCGTCTTTTCCTTTCTTCAAAGGAGTTTCTGTAGAGCTCCAGCTGTTAAAATCTCCAGCGATTGTGATAGAGTGCGCACCCTGAGCAGCTTCTGGGGTTACTGAGAATGTAACATTACAAGTCTTCTTGTCCTTGGAATAAGATTTTTTTAAAGCCATAGTGTATCTCCATTTTTCTAAGATAGCTGATTTTATCATTTTTCCGTTTTTATAACAAACTTTTTCATTAAAATCTTCTTAAAAACGGCTCAAAAGTTAGATTTTTTTAAGAATTGTTGCGGATATGTGAAAAAAGAAGTATGATTATCGCCGTTTAACAATATTTCCGCCGATTTAGCCTAACTTGCAGAGCGGAAGCTGTTCCGTATGGAATCAGCAAAATCTTGCTAAAATGGAGACTCGAAAATGGGTTCTTTCGACAAAAAAATCAACAAAAATCATTATCTTTTTACTTCTGAGTCAGTGGGGGAAGGACATCCCGATAAGCTTTGCGATCAAGTTTCTGACGCGGTTCTGGATTACTGCCTTTCCCTTGATAAAGATGCTCATGTTGCGTGCGAGACTTTCTCAACAACAGATTTTTTGCTTGTTGGCGGCGAGATTGGTTTTCAGAATTATAGAGTAGAGAATCAAAAAGAATTCGATGCCAATATCGAGAAAATTGCGCGAAAAGTTGCGGCTGATATTGGATACACTTCAAAAGATGTTGGATTAGACGGAAATAATTGCGTTTTTATGAACCGGCTTCATGCGCAGTCTGCTGACATAAATCAGGGTGTAGTCGGAAAAGGTCTTGATGAGTACGAGGGACAGCAGGGAGCGGGCGATCAGGGAATGATGTTTGGCTTTGCCTGCAACGAAACTCCAGTTTTAATGCCTGCTCCAATCTATTATTCTCATCAAATTTTGCTTAAGGCGCATGCGCTTCGCCATAACGGAACAATACGGTGGCTTCGTCCGGATGCGAAGTCCCAGGTTACAGTCGAATATGGCGAGAACCATAAGCCGATAAGAATCGATACTGTTGTTGTTTCCCATCAGCACACTCCAGATGTTGAATACGGCACAATCAGAGAAACTATCATCAATCAGATTATAAAGCCTGTTCTTGATCCGACCGGACTTTTGGACGAGAACACAAAATTCTTTGTTAACCCGACAGGAAAATTTGTAATCGGCGGACCTGATGGTGACTCAGGACTTACAGGACGCAAAATCATTGTTGACACTTACGGCGGAATGGGACGGCATGGCGGCGGCTGTTTCTCTGGAAAAGATCCGAGCAAGGTTGACCGTTCAGCGGCTTATATGGCACGTTATATCGCAAAAAATATCGTGGCTGCAGGTCTCGCTGATAGAGCTGAAATTGAGCTTGCATATGCGATTGGCGTTCCGTTCCCGGTTTCTATTTTGGTGGAGACTTTCGGAACTGAAAAAGTTGAGCGCAGCAAGATTGAAGCTGCAGTTGAAAAAGTGTTTGACTGCACTCCAGCAGGAATCATAAAAACATTGAATCTGAAAAGACCGATTTATCAGAAAACTGCTTCTTACGGACATTTCGGAAGAGAAGGTTTTCCGTGGGAAAAAACTGACAAGGCAGAAGAGCTTAAAAAAGAGGTTTTGCGTTAACACGAAAAGTTTGGAGATTACGTGGTGCCTGCTCAATAAAATTGCCGGGCAATGCGCATAATGAAATTGTTTATGCGGCAGAATGTTTAAAAACGCAAAAGAAGATATGAAGACTAAAATTGCAGAAATTGACTCGAGAATCACTCCGCAGTCAAAGCGTCAGGCGCATATTCATTATATAATTGCGTTTTGCGGCGGTTTTTTGGGAGTCTTTCCGATTGTGAACGTGAGCGGACTGCTTGGTTCGGCGCAGACTTCGAATCTTATTGAGTGCGTGCACTCTGTAATCGGGCAGGATTGGCTTGCGCTTTGCCATCATGCGATTGGCGTTGTTCTTTATGTGTTTGCGACATTTCTTGTGACATATCTTGGACATCATACAAAACTGAATTTAAAGCTTCTTGCTCTTTTTGTTGATGTCGCGACAGGATTTGCAATGTGGCGGATGCCGGATAATCTTCCCGGACTTTTTTATCTTTACCCGACCTTTTTTGCGCTTTCTTTTCAGTGGTGCTCATTTTCCGGCGGATACGGCTACAGCTGCTCCTCAATTTTTTCTACAAACAATTTAAGGCAATGTGTGAGCGCATTCACAGAAACTTATTTTAATGGAAAACGGGAATTCAAGCTTAAAGCGATTTTTTTTGGCGCGACTTTGATTGCGTTCCATCTTGGAGTAGCGGCGGCTTTCATAACATGGTACAGAATCGGGAATATTTGTTTTCCTTTGATCGTTTTCCCTTGCGCTTTGGAGGCTTTTCTTATTCTCTCGCCTGTAAAGGACTTCGCTTCGCATTCGGAATCCGAGAAGAAAATTTTTTTAGAAACGAATGTTGCTGAAAAATCCGCATCTGAATTGAAATCATAAAAACAAGCTGTAATAGATGATTCTTCCAAGAGAAAAAATAATCGAAATAATGGAGCGGTTTAAAGCTCTGAATCCGAATCCAAAAAGCGAGCTTGAATTCAAGAATCCGTACACGCTTTTGGTTTCGGTTGTGTTAAGCGCACAGGCAACCGATAAGAGCGTGAATTTTTATGCAAGGCCTCTTTATGAGCTTGCCGACACTCCTCAGAAAATGCTTGCCCTTGGAATTGAAAAACTTTCCGAATTTATAAAGCCGATTGGGCTTTGGAAAAACAAGTCAAAAAATATAATTGCGTTAAGCCGGAAACTGATAGAAGATTTTGGCGGAAAAGTTCCGGAAACTCGGGAAGAGCTGATGACGCTTCCCGGAGTAGGGCGAAAAACAGCGAACGTTGTTCTCAATGTTGTTTTTGGAAAGCATACTATGCCGGTTGATACTCATCTTCTTCGTGTCTGTCCGAGAATCGGGCTTGCAGACGGAACGACTCCAGAACAGGTTGAAGAGTTTCTTTTAAAAAACATTCCTGATGAATATCTTTTGCATGCGCATCACTGGATTTTGCTTCACGGAAGATATGTCTGCACTGCGCGTAATCCCAAATGCGGGAAATGCCTGATAAGCGATTTGTGCATAAGCAGAAATTTGATTAAAATCAATGGCAATTAGCTGAAAAAAGAGGTGTTTTATGTTTCTTCTACAAACAGCAGCCGCTGAAGAAGAAGTCTCAGGCGTTGTTGAGCAGGCCGCAGAAATTGCCGCAGGAACTGCGAATGAAATCAAGAATATGTTCCATGTGGATGAATTCGCTTCATATTTGACTTTGGAGAATCTTGCGCATATTGCCACGAGTGTCATTGCGATTTTGATTTTCTGGGGCGTTTACAGGGGTGTCCGCCATTTTGTGAGGAAAGTCGCCTCGAAGAATCTTGAGGAAAAGACAGTCAAGATGATTACAAAGGCGATTGGATATTGTTTTTATTTTCTTATCACAATGTATGTTCTCGGGCTTTTTGGCGTGAAGCTCAGCGCAATATGGGGTGCGGCGGGAATCGCCGGAGTCGCGGTCGGCTTTGCCTCTCAAACTACTGTAAGCAATTTGATTTCCGGGCTTTTTGTAGTTACTGACAAGGCAATGAAGATCGGAGATTTTATCGAGGTTGACGGAGTATCCGGAACGGTTGAAACAATCGGCGTGATTTCAATGAAAATCCGCACTCTTAACAATCAGCTTATCCGGATTCCAAACTCAACAATCATCGACACGAAACTGATAAACTATTCAGCCTTTCCATACCGCCGTTATGTTTTTGAAACTTGGGTTGACTACGACTGTGATTATGACAAGGCGCTTGAGGTCGCGAAATCGGTGCCTGCGCGCTGTCCTACAGTAATTCTTGATGATCCGTCTTATGCTCCAAAAGCTGTCTGGACGACTCAGGGCGACAGCGGAATGAATCTTGACATCATTGTCTGGAGCAAGAGAGAAAATTTTCTTCAGACAAAAAGCGATGTCGCGATTAATACTTTGAAGGCTTTTAACGAGGCTGGAATCAACATCCCTTACAACCGCATGGACGTTACGCTTTTGACTGACGACACGATTCCGCAAATCTGCAAAAAGTCAAACCAGCTTTAACTGTGAATTTTTAATCTAATGGAGCTGTCCGGTAACCGCACCCGTCTTTTGAAAATCTCTGCCGGTTAAGGCTTGATTTTTTTTGAATTTTGCCCGTGCTGAGAAAAGTTTTTGGATAGCCCGTTTTTTTGAGGAAATATTTTTATGGAACAAAATACAAAGCCTCTTTTTGACAGAAAATATCTTAACCGGCTGATTTGGCCTTTGATTGCAGAGCAGTTTTTAGCGATGACAATCGGCGCATGCGACACTGTTATGGTGTCATCTGTTGGCGAGGCTGGCGTTTCAGGTGTTTCTCTTGTTGACCAGCTCGGCCAGCTTGCCTTGCAGCTTTTTGCGGCGTTTGCTACAGGAGGCGCGGTTGTTGCAAGCCAGTACCTTGGAAACAAGGATAACGCCGCTGCGGGAAAGTCTGCAAAGCAGCTTCTGAATATCTGTCTTGCTTTCGGTCTTCTTTTTATTGCAGTATGTTTTCCTCTTAGACGGCAAATACTTTCGCTCATTTTTGGCGGCGCAGACGAGAAAGTTATGACAAGCGCGCTTTCTTACTTTGTCTGGATTCTTTTTTCGTTTCCGCTGCTTGGAATTTACAACAGTTGTGCGGCTTTGTTCCGTTCAATGGGCAACAGCAAAATCAGCTTGAAAATAAGCCTTCTGATGAATCTTTTGAACATAATTGGAAACGCCTTGCTTATTTATGTGGCCAAGCTGGGGGTTGCCGGAGCCGGAATTTCCACTTTGATAAGCAGGACAGTGGCTGCTTTTGTTGTACTTGCGCTTTTGAGCCAGAAAAAATGGCCGGTTCATTTTGAAAAACTGTGGAAAATCGAGATTGATTTTTCTTTAATCAGAAAAATCCTGAAAGTCGCGGTTCCGAGCGGAATTGAAAACAGCATGTTCCACATCGGAAAAACGCTTGTCTATTCATTTATGTCAGGATTCGGACTTGTGGCTATTGCAGCGAACGCAATTTCAAACACAATCGCAAGCTTTTCAAACATTCCGGGAAGCGCAATCGGGCTTGCAAGCGTTACGATTGTTGGCCAGTGCATTGGGGCTGGAGAGAAAAAGCAGGCGAAAACTTATGGGCGAAAGATGATGAAAGAGGCATATATCGGAATGTTCGCCGCATGCTGCGTGGTGTTTGCCGTGTCTCCTTTTGTTGTGGGGCTTTTCAACCTGAGCGCCGAAGCTCAGAAACTTGCTGTGGGAATTGTCCGCTCGTGCATGGCGGCGAATATTTTTATCTGGCCTCTCTCGTTTGTAATGCCGAATATTCTGCGCGGAGCCGGAGACGCAAAATACACTATGGTTGTCTCTAACGTCAGCATGTGGCTTTTTAGAGTCTTGTTCAGCTGGATAATTTCCTCTTATCTTCTCAAGAGATTCCCTGACAACACTGGAATCGCACTGTACGGTGTCTGGTTCGGAATGTATATCGACTGGCTTTTCCGGGCCGTTTTCTTCGGCGCAAGGTTCCATGGAAAGCGCTGGCTTGAAAAGAAAGTAATCTAAAATTTTATCGAATTGTAATTCTTAATTGCGCACTGATTTTTTTCATGGTCTCCTATGATTTTTTCCATCCAGATCATGTCGTACCATTTTTGAAATTTATAGCCGCAGTTGTGAAACGTTCCCGCAAGGCTGTAGCCCAGATGCGAGTGGAATTGCGCGCTGTTTTTTGTGAGATGCTCGTCATCTTCCTTTGGATAGGCAATGCAGGCATAAAGATTCAAGATTCCCATTTTCTTTAGTCTTGCCTCAAGCTCTCCGTAGATTTTTCTTCCGAGGCCGCATTTTCTCGCGTCGTGCGACAGATAAATTGTCGTTTCGCATGCCCAGTCATATGCAGCCCTGCCGTAAAAAGCTCCTGCATAGGCATACCCTTCTATTTTTCCTGCTTTTTCAATTACGAGATAAGGGTATTTTCCCATCGTTTTTTTCATCCGTTCTTTAAATTCATCGAGTTTCGGAACATCGTATTCAAATGTGATTGCGGTTTTTTCAACGTAATAAGCGTAGATTTCCAAGATTCGTTCAGCGTCTTCTAACGTGGCGTTTCTTACGGCAACAGTGTTCTCTGTCATTTTCTAATCCTCTTAAGAAAAAATTATATCTGAACGCAAATTCAGAATAAATAAAAACAAGATACAAAACACAATAAAATCGGCTTGATTGACAAACAAAGGCTCTTTCAAGAAGATATTTTTTATGAAAAAGAATAATTTTTTTTGCGCTGTAATTTCATTTTTCTTGATTTTTGCAAACGCTTCTATTTTTGCTTCAGAAAATTCATTGGCGGCAGAAACTGAAGCCGAAATCCAGACAGAAAATACGGAAGACTCGCAAAGCGATACAGATCCGATTTTGAAGGGAGCGAGAGCGACCGCTAAATCTTTCGGCAATTTTTTGACCGAGAAAGCTGACAAGCTGGACAAGAAAATTCAGTCAAACAGGAAGACTGCCTGCGAGGGAAAATGGATTTTCAACAACGGCGAGGCTGAAACTACAATTCTCTGCAATTCAGACGGCACAATGAACGTAAGAATGGACAAGAAAGATGACATCAAGCTTTGGAAAGGCTCATTTGAGTCTACGAGAAACGAAATCAGCTTTCATGTAACTGCTTACAGCGAAAGAATCAGCGGAAAGGAAAAATTTGATTCTCTCCACTCAGATGAATGGAAAATTTCATACAAGGTAAAAGATACGCTGGAGATGACTTTGGCCTCCGAAAACATGGCGGCGGATTTGAACGGCTATAAATTTGTGAATGCGACTGTTTTTCTCCGGATTAAATAAAAATCTTGCTTAATAGGAGCCAGCGTAGAAAATTTGCGGCTTAACATGAAAAGAGCCGGCTCTGCCATTCTAAAATGCTGTGCCTTATTGATTTTCGCTTCCGGAGATTCTGCCGGAAAACCCTTTTCAATGTCTTTTTCCGCGATATAAAAAAAGGCTGGCTAAAAAGCATAAACACGGTGGTTGAGCTGAGCCGCCGGAGGCACAAGCGAAGCACAGTGACCACCAGCAAAGACAGTATATGCTTGATTTGCACCAAAGATGCACAGGTTCAATCAGCGCTATGTCTTAATCTTATTAGCCAGTCTTAAAAAAAAGCAAGCAGGTAAATATTTTTAACAAATCTATGAATGCCGAGTGTTTTTGCAGGATGTTAAATAGATGTAGTCGAGGTTCTGTCCCAAAAC
>CAVDRA010000064.1:0-8030 GCA_963611155.1 bacterium
CAGCCACACGTTTGAGCAGGTTTATGTTCTCTGAGCTTTTTCTCGCTCCTGATGAGGCTTCATGGAAAGACGCGAAATCTCCGCTAAGAAAAGTTCTTGCCAACCCGCTTTTCGGAACCGCGTTCATGGTTATTGTAGGCTGCATTCTTGGAGGACTTAAGCTTTCTGCGATTTGGTCTTTGTTCGGCTCGGCGAACCAGCTCTTGGCAGGAATCGCCTTGATGGCGGTCGCAGCATGGCTTGGCAATGCCGGAAAAAACAACAAGATGTTCTTTATTCCTACTGTGTTTATGCTTGCCGCGACTTTGACTCAGCTTGTCCTTACAATTGCCGCGAAAGTCAAGGCGATGGCGCTGGGCGCTGATGGCGCATTCCACTGGGGAAACTGGTTTCAGCTTTGCTTTGCTTTTGCGATGACTGTTCTTGCGGTTATTCTCGTTGTCGAGGGATTCAAGACCGTCATTCTTAAAAAGGAAGTCAAGGAATAAAGCTGTCTTTGCGCCGCTTTTGACTTTTAAAGCGTGAAGAATAATTTTTTGAAGCGCCGCTGCCCATTTTTGACGGTTGTCGTAAAATGGGCGCGGCGTTTTTATTATTTTGTCTGGATTTTTTGTTCGGCCGGCTTTTTTTCGGTAAGATTTAACGTGATTCAATTCGTCTCATTGAATCATAAAAAAAAACGTGCTAACCTAAAGCCAATCTTCAAAAAAGGAAACAGTTATGTCTAAGACTTCGATTGCGTGCATCGCTTATAAAGACGGAAGAATTTTGATTGCCCACAGAAATCCGGTTGGGCAGATGGGCGGAAGATGGGAATTTCCGGGCGGAAAAGTTGAGGAAGGAGAGAGCGACAAAGAGGCGGTTGCGCGCGAATTTTGTGAAGAATTCGGAGTTAAGGTTGAGGTTGGCGAGAAAATCGGCGAGACTTTTTTTATCCATAACGGAGAGCAGGTCGCGCTTCATGCTTACGAGATTTTTGTTCCTCATGACGGAATGTCTGTAAAATACACTCTTTCTGAGCATACTGAGTACCGCTGGGCTGCTCCTGCCGAAATTCCTGTCCTTGATTTTGTCGATTCTGACATGCTTGTCTATCCTGCCGTAGTGAAATGGATTGCGGCAAAATGAAAAAAGCGTTTTTTTTCTGTCTTGCAGTTTTTCCGTCATTTCTGTTTTTTTCATGTTTTGGAAAAGACGAGAATATACAGCTTCAGTCTTTGTCTATAGAAGAGCTTTCTCCGCATGTTGAGTGGGCTTTGATTACCGATCCTTATGTTGCCTGCAGAAATAAGGCCGGATACGAAAATTTAACAGTCGCTTCTTTTAGGAAGGGCGAAATTTACGAGGTGCGCGGAAACTGTACTGTAAAAGTCGATATAGGAAACAAAAAAGAGCGCGCCGAAAAATGGTACGCTCTTGAAGACGGCTGGATTCCGGGCTCTGCCGTCAGAATCTTTTCCAACAAAATGAAAGCCCAGAATGCTAAAATGTCGCTAAGATAGATTTTTAAAAACTTTATCTGCTTTCAAGAATCTTTTTTGCGGCTTCTTCTGATGTCAAATCTATGAACTGTTCCCTTGAGACGAGATTTTTCAGAGTCAAAGTCTTTTTTTCCGCTTCATTCGAGCCGATCAGAATTCCCCATTTTATTCCTTTTGCGTCTGTCACGGCATACTGCTGCTTCATGCTTTTCGCGTCAGGGAAAACCTCGACGTTCACGCCAAGATTTCTGATCTCGTTTGCGACTTTCTGATAATAAACTGAAAGATTTTTGTCCATGCAGTAAATTTCCGCGTCAAGGTAGCTTCCTTTTTTTGATGTTAGTCCCAGCTGCTCAAGACCTGCTATCAAGCGGTCAAGCCCGATTGAGGCTCCGACTCCAGGCAGCTTTGTTTTTGTGTAAAGTCCTGCGAGGTTGTCATATCTTCCGCCGGAGCAGACAGATCCGATTGAAGGAAGCTCATCCAAAAACGTCTCGTAAACAACGCCTGTGTAATAGTCAAGCCCGCGTGTGATTGAAGGGTCGAAAACGTAAGACGATTCAATTCCGGCCGCTTTCATCATTCCGTAAATGTCTTTCATCCTTTTTGTGTCTTCGCCTTCTCCGCCTGCCATTTCCTCAAGCATTTTCAGTGTTGACTCGAAGTCGCCCGCTCCGGAAATATATTTAAGAATTTCGCCCGCTTTTTCTTGTGAGCCTGTAAATTCAACCAGCTCTTTTTTGACTTCTTCCTCGCCGACCTTTGCGAGCTTGTCAACAGAACGCAAAATATCTTCAGATTTTTCCTGAGCGCCGATTTTTTCAAGGAAGCGGTTGAAAATGCCTCTGTGGTTCACATGAATCTTGATTTTATCAACTCCGATTTCGTGAAGGGCGGCCTTCATTATGCTTAGAATTTCAAAGTCAGCGGCTGCGGAGTCTGAGCCGACCGTATCTATGTCGCACTGCACGAATTCGCGGTACCGTCCTGCCTGCGGTTTTTCTCCGCGCCAGACTTTTGCGATATGATAGCGTTTGAACGGAAAATAAAGCTCGCTTTCATGCTCTGCTGTAAAACGCGCGAAAGGAACTGTAAGATCGAAGCGGAGCGAAACATCGCGTTTTCCGTTGTCAAGAAACCTGAAAACCTGCTTTTCTGTTTCTCCATTTGATTTTCTGAGCAGGATTTCTGAATATTCAAGAACTGGCGTGTCAATCGGCACGAATCCATATGAACGGTATACTTTTGTTATTTTTTCCTGCAAGTCAGAACGCATGATTTCTGCGTCCGGTAAAATATCTCTGAATCCTTTAAGGACTCTTGGTTGAATTAAGTCTGCCATGTTTTTATAATACTTGAAATCTTTTTATTCTACAACGGGACTTGAAAATGCTCCTTGCTATTGATATTGGAAACACAAACGTTGTCGCGGCGGTTTTTGAGGAAGAGCGCGAAATCGAGAAAAATCCGAGAATTTTGCGCCAGTGGAGAATCAGCACTGATTCACGGAGAACTTCGGATGAGTATTACACTTTTCTTGTGTCTTTATTTCAGATGGATCGTCTTGAGACTTCGGAGATAACTCTTTCTGTCGTGAGCTCTGTGGTTCCTTCCCTGACAGGTCCGTTTATACGTGTTGTCCAGCATTTGACAGGAAGAAAGCCTGTTGTTCTTGAGAAGAATTCTTATTCTGCCTTGCCTGTGAAAATTCCTCTCGGAACAACGCGCGAGGTTGGAGCGGATTTGATGTGCAACGCGACTGAAGCCTGGTGCCGTTTTCATTCTCCTGCGGTTGTTGTTGACTTTGGAACAGCCCTTACTTTTACTGTTATTGACCAGAACGGAGAGATTGCAGGAGGCTCTATTGCTCCTGGACTCGGAACTGCGATAAAGTCTCTTGCCTCTGCTACAGCCCAGCTTCCGGAAGTTCCTCTTGTGGCTCCTGTGTCAAGCCTCGGGCAGACAACTGTTGAGTGCATTCAGTCTGGAGTTGTTCTTGGATATAAAGGGCTTGTCGAATATATGATTGAGCGCATTAAAAACGACCTTGTAAAACGGAGCGGCTGCAAGAAAGAAGCAATTCACGTGGCGGCGACAGGCGGCCTTAACAGCGTGCTTCAGCCGATTGTTGACTGTTTTGAGCATGTCGATAAGGAGTTTACTCTTCAAGGTCTTAGAAAGGCGGCGCTTTATATCTTGAATTTTGGCATGTGAGAATTTTTTTGCGTTCACTGCCTTTCCGCATGTTTTGTGAAATGCTCCAGAGTTACGCCTTCTCCCGGCTTTGCGTCTTTTTCAAGCCTTGCGCCGATTATGCTGCCTAAAAAGTCAGGATGAAGGCCTGGAGTCAGTATTTTTTCAGTCCTTAAAATTCCTATGTCATCTTCTTTTACATTTTCTCCTGCGCTCATGCTTCTCATAAAGTGCAGGCTTCTGTTTGTGCGGCCGTAGTTTTCTTCTTCTGCTGGAGCGAGCTTTTTTATTCCGTCTCCGAGGCATTTTTCAACGCGCCCGCCAAATCCGCCGTCGTTTTTCAGCTGTCTTATGATGTAATTTTCAGCATCCTTGCCGTATTGGCGGAATACGGCCTCGCACTGCCGCACACAATGAGTCATAAAAGCGAATTGATCTCCTTCAAGCGCTACCGGGTCGTCAAGTCCGTCTGTCTTTTTGCTCAGGGTAATGTGTTTTTCAATCATTTTTCCGCCTACAGCGCATGAGAGCGAAGGCACGAGAACCGGGTCAAGAGAATGGTCTGAGACTCCAGCTGGAACTCCGAAAATATTTGAAAGGTTCGGAATCAGCCGAAGATTGTATTCATCTTCCGGAGCAGGGTAGTATGTTATGCAGTGCAGAAGCGTCAGATTTTCTGTTCCTAAAATTTCAAGGGCCCGCTCGATGTCTCTTAGCTTTGAGACTCCTGATGAAACAACAACGGGAATTTTTTTCTGTTTTCTGAAATCAGCAAGCGACTTTAAAAGCGGAATGTGGTTAAGCTCAGGAGATGCTATTTTCACAGAGTCAGGATTCAATCCGAGAAGCTCTTCAAGGCTTTTTAGACCGAACGGCGAGCACATGAATTTCGCTCCTTTTTCGCGCGTATAGTCCATGCAGTCTTTGTAGAAAGATTTTGGCATTTCAAGCGATTTGAATCTGTCGTAGAGCCTTGTCTTTCCGCCGGGAAGATTCACAAATCCCGTTTCGGGGTGGAGAATCTCGTCTGCGTAAACCCACTGGAATTTCACAAAATCAGCTCCGGCTTCAACAGCCGTGTCAATGAGTTTTCGTGCTTTCTCAATATTTCCGCCGTGGCTAGTTCCGATTTCTGCAACAATTTCCATTCTTTATTTTCCGCCGTTTTTTATTCAAAAAAAATTAAAAGATTAGGTATTGAATCGATATTTTATCTTAGTTTTTCTTGTGTTACAATTATAGGCATGTTAAGCAAAATTTTTAAACTTTTTAAGGCTTTGAATGCAAATGTCAATCCTGGAGAAATCGCGCACGCGTTTTCATGCGGCTTGCTGCTAGGTTTTCTTCCGAAGAACAATCTGCTTTGGTATCTGATTTTCGTGTTTTTTCTATTTGTCAGAATTAATAAGCCGATGTATATTTTGATGGCGCTGCTGGGCTCCGCTCTTTCGGTCGGCTTAGATCCTCTTTTTGACACTATCGGATACAGAATTCTTACGGCCGGCTTTCTTGAAGGCTTTTATGCTTCTCTTCTCGAGATTCCTTTTGTCGCTTTCACAAAATTCAACAATTCTGTTGTGATGGGCGCGCTTGTATTCGGAATCGTTCTTTATATTCCGTTTTATTTTCTTGGACGGTTCTTTGTTTTCTCATGGCGAAAATGGCTCACTCCAGTCTTGAGAAACTCGCGGGTTTTCAAGGCGATTTATAAGCTTCCTCTTATAGAAAAAATCGTTTCAATGGCCGGAGAAAGATAACTATGAAAAAAAATGAAATCATAAAATCTGATAAGAAATCTGAAAATTTGGCGGACCAGGCAAAAACTAAAAAAACAAAAAAGCAGAAGCCCGTAAAGAAACTTTCCGCAAAAAAACTGCCGGCTCTTTTCAAGAAAGCCTACACAGAAAAAGAGCTTGAGAAAAAACTTTTGAAAAAGCTTTACGTTGAATCTGATAAAAAGCTCGTGAACTCTCTTTTTTCGGAAAAAATTCAGAAAGGAAAAAAAGAGAAGCTCAGGGCGGATTTATCTCTTGAATATACGAAAGCTGAAATCAAGCATTTCAAGGAGATCGCAAAGTCGATAAAGCGCAACAAGGGCAGGGTAAGAATTGTTCCGCTTGCCGCTGTCGCAGGCTTCGCCGCGCTTATCGTGGCGGCGGCAGGCATATTCAAGAATCCTGTCGCGAAAAAAATCATTGTGGCAAGCTGCGAGGGCGTTTTTGGGGCGAAAACTTCTGTAAGCTCTGTCGATGTAAAACTTTTGGGAATTGCAATCGATATAAAAGGGCTCTCAATCGGAAACAGAAATTCTGACAGCGGAATGAAAAACCTTTTTGACGCTGACATCAAGCTGAATGTTGACTTGGCGAGCGCGCTCCGCGGAAAATTCGTTTCTGATGTTGTTTCAGTGACAAATATCGAATTCGGGCGCGAGCGGACAGCCTCTGAAGGATCTTGCCTGCTTCCTGCAAAAGCAAAGAAAATCGAGAAAAAAGCTTCTGAAAATTCTGCGTTTATGAAAAGCGTAAAGTCAAAGTCTGAAAATGCTGTTTCTGATGTTAAGTCGCAGATTGAATCGATTCTCGGCGGCTCAAATCCTGATGAAATTTGGAAAAATCTTGAATCACAGCTGAAGACAAAAGCGGCGGCGGAGCAGCTGAAAAGCGATTCTCAGTCGCTCGTTGAAAAATGGAAGAAAAAGCCGGACGAGATAAAAAATTCCGCAAAGAATCTTTCCGAAAAAGTAAAAACTTTCCAGAGCTTGAATATCAGCAAGATGACTCCTGTTGAAGTCGCGGAAAAGGTAAAGGAAATTCAGTCAGCTCTTTCTGAAATTGATGCGCTTTCGAAAACCGCGTCTTCCTTGAAAAGCGACATAGAGGCTGACAAAAAAGCTCTTGAGAATGCGACAAAAAATCTTAATGACGCGATTGCTTCCGACAAGGCTCTTGCAGAAAATGTTGTTGATACCGTGAAAAATTCCGGAGCTATTCTGACTTCCGCGCTGGACACAATTGGATACGACATGCTTGGAAAATATTACCCTTATTTGCGTCAGGGAATCGACTACGCTTTGAAAATGAAGAATAATTCATCTTCAGACTCTAAAAATGGAAAAAAATCGAAAAAGTCATCATCTGCTGTAAAAGGAAAAACTGGCAGAATGGCAGGAACAACTTTCTGGTATGGCTCTGAAAAGCCGGCGGTTTGGGTTAAGCTTGTAGAGGCGTCCGGCGAAAATTTCAAGGGAAATTTCAAGAATATTTCTTCTAATCAGGATCTGATTGGAAAGCCTTTGACTGGAAACGCAGGTTTTAACGCAAAGGGAATTTCTCATGACGCAGAGCTTATGGTGGACACCCGCTTTGGCACACAAAATTCTCTGATTACGGTCGGATATTCTGGAAGCGGCTTTAAGGCAAATATTGACGGCGCGAAAATCGCCGCAAAATCAGGAATTCCGTCTATTTCAGGAAATACAAAGCTCACTTTAAAAGGAAACGCAGACGTTGACGGATTTTCTGCAAGCGGAGAGGCAAGGCTGAATCCGGCAACGCTTTCTTCAGACGGTTTTGGAAACGAAAAAATCGACAAATATTATCAGCAGGCTCTAGGTTCTGTGAAAAATCTTGCGCTTGGCTACAAAGTCAGTTTTTCTGAAGACGCTGGAGTTGACCTGGCTCTGTCTGGAAACTATACAGATGCGTTCTCTCAGGCATTAAGCTCAGTCGCGAAAAGTGTCGGTTCAGATGTAAAAATTGAAATTCAGGAAAAAATCACGGAGAAAACAAGCGGATATTCAAAAGATGCGCTTTCAAAAGTCTCTGAATTCACTGGAATTTCAAGTGATTTGAATGCAGAGATCAGCAGAATTGACGATATGAAAAAAGTTTTGAATTCAAAACTTTCGGAGCTTGTCGAAAAGCAGAAAGAAACAGTGAAAAACAAGGCTGCTGAAAAAGCTGCTGGCGCGGCGGCTAGCGCATTGAAGAAGTTTGGACTGTAGTTTACATAGTTTTTTATTTATGATAGTCTGTAATATCGATTTGTAATCTTTTTATTAGGAGTGTTCCATGTCTGGACATAATAAATGGTCAACCATTAAACATGCTAAAGGCGCGGCAGATGCAAAAAGAGGCGCACTTTTCACAAAACTTATTAAGGAAATTTCTATTGCAGCAAGCATGGGTGGCGGCGACCCGGCTTCGAACCCTCGTCTTCGTGCTGCTATTGTAAAGGCTCGTGCCGCTTCAATGCCAAAAGACAACATTGAGCGCGGAATCAAAAAGGGAACAGGCGAGCTTGGCGGCGGAACTTTTGAGGAATTGACTTATGAAGGATATGCGGCAGGCGGAG
>CAVDRA010000065.1:0-8018 GCA_963611155.1 bacterium
GGAGAAGAGGTCGTTGCAAACGAGATTCACAAAGAGTCGGGCCGCTCTCAAAAACCTTTTATTCCCGTGGTCTGCTCGTCATTAAGCGAGACTTTGCTTGAAAGCGAGCTTTTCGGCCATGAGAAAGGCGCTTTTACGGATGCTTATTCTGTTCACAAGGGAAAATTTGAGCTTGCAGACGGAGGAACAATTTTTCTTGACGAAATCGGCGAGATTAATCCTTCTGTTCAGGTAAAGCTTCTTCGGGTTCTTCAGGAAAAAAAATTTGAAAGAGTCGGAGGCGAAGATCCAATCGAGGTTGATGTCCGTGTAATTGCCGCTACGAATAAGAACCTTGAGGAAGAAGTAAAGGCCGGAAGATTCCGCGAGGATTTGTATTTCCGGCTGAACGGAATTCAAATTGAAGTTCCGCCGCTTAGAGAGCGCAAAGATGACATCTCGCTTTTTATTGACACCTTTGCTGAACGCTATGCAAAAGAAAACGGCAAAAAAAACATAAAAATCGATGAAAAAGCGCGCAAGGCGATGATTCGCTACGTCTGGCCAGGAAATATCCGGGAGCTTCAGCACGCAATTGAAAGCGCGGTGGTTCTTTGTTCAGAAAATATAATCACTTTGAAGAATTTACCCGAAAAGATCAGCAGTTTTAATTCTGTTTCTTCCATGATGATTCCTGTCGGCTCAACAATGGAAGAGTGCGAGAAAATTATAATTGAAAATACTCTTGCTTATTGCGATGGGAACAAAACGCGGGCGGCAGAAATCTTAAAAATAGGCAGAAAAACACTTCACCGTAAAATTGACGAGTTTGGCATAGAATAACGATGAGAATCATTGTCAAGAAATTATATTCTTGTTATTGACAGGTTTTCTCTGTTTTGTTACTATATTCAAGTCAGCTCTAATGGAGTTGCAGAGATGTCTCCTTCGTCTAGTGGTTAGGACATCGGGTTTTCATCCCGACAACAGCAGTTCAATTCTGCTAGGAGATGCTATATCTACCTTGCAGCTTTTAGTGTTGCAAGGTTTTTTATTTTTATTGAAAACCAATCATTAATTTTTTTTGGGGGATTTTCCTATGGCAGGAAAGAAAAAGTCATCTGCAGAGAAAAGATTTGAGCAGAGCGAAAAACGTCGTATGCACAACAAAGCAATCAAAAGCGAGTGCCGAACTTATGCAAAGCAGTTTGTAGAAGCTGTTCATGCAAAAGACCAGAAACTTGCAGAAGAGAAGCTTAGAACATTGGCTTCAAAACTTGATTCAGCAAGAAGCAAGGGTGTTGCGACACGCAATGCTGTTTCTCGCAAGAAGTCACGTATGCAGAATTTGTTCAACGCAACATTTGCTGCTAAAGCTGCTGAGTAGTTAAAGATTATAAAATCTTTTAAAGCTATCCGGAAAATCGGATAGCTTATTTTTTTTGCATAAAAATAAAAACTGTAAGAAATGGGAAAGAATGAAAAAGATTACTAAGGCAGATTTGATTGAATCCGTTTACGCAGAGTCCGGAATCGAAAAAAAAATCACACAAAGGGCGGTGGACTCTTTTTTAAAAAGTTTGAAAGAGTCTCTTGAGAAGGGAAATATTATTGAGCTGCGTGGTTTTGGGACTTTTGAGCCTAGACTCAGAAAAGGCAGGGAAAAAGCAAGAAATCCGAAAACTGGCGAAGAAGTTTTTGTGAAGCCTCATTATGTTGCGGCTTTCAGGGCTGGACGTGAACTCAAGAATAATCTCTGGAATCTTTCTTTTGAGGAAAAAAAATCGGCTGTGGAATCTGACATCCTTGAAAAAGTCTTTACGGAACAATCTCCGGATGTTTTGCAGAATAGTTCCAAAAAGCCTGTTTGAAAATCGAAGTTGAAATTATCTATTATATTTGGTAGATTGTGAGTATGACAGAATCTAAGGTCAAAAAAAATCTTACAGTTTTTGGACAGGAAACAGAATTCGACGGAGTTCTTGAGTTTACAGACAGTCTCGTTATAACAGGAAAATTCAACGGAGAAATCAAGGCGACTGGTGATTTGGAAATTGAAAAAACAGCTGACTGCTCTGTTTCGACAATGGTTGCCAATTCTATCACAGTTTCAGGAAAGGTTACCGGATATATTGACGCTCTAGAGCGTGTTGAGCTGTGTTCTGGAAGTGTTGTTCACGGAGATGTCAGGACTGGAAGAATTCGCATTGCTGATGACGTTGACTTTGAAGGTCAGATTTCAATGGTTGATTCTGTTCCGGACGTAAATATTTTCACTGTGGCTTCTGATGAGTATAAGCAGGCGATGGTTTTAAAATCTGATGAGCCTCGCTAGACATAGTTGATATTGACAGTAAAAATCTCTTTGAGTTATAATTTCACTATTCAAATCTAATTTTTTTTCTTAAAAAATCACTGAAAATTATTTGTAGCTGTAAACTTTTTTTGTTTATTTAATTTGTTTTCAATGGCATGGTCATTTCTTTTTATTTTAAATCTTTATTATTCTCATGGAGAAAACTAAATGGCACTAATTTCTAGACGCCGTTCAGCAGCAAAAGCGGACGAAGGCGTGGAAAATGGAAATGCTCAGTCGGCTCAGCTGGAGTTTGACTTGCAGCCGCAGTCTTATGAATCTGCGCCTTTAGCGGCTGAAACTGACAGTGAAGAACTTCAGCCAGCTTCGGATGTTTCTGTTTCAGGCTGGCAGAACGAAAATTCTTCTGATTTATCAGCAAATGAGGCAAGTGAAAAACCTGTAAGAGTTGTAAGACGAAGAAAAGTGATTGCAAAGACTGAAAATCAGGAAAAACAAGAATCTGAAAAAACTGCTGGAAATGCAGAGAATCTTCTGCCTCAAGAAAGCTCTGAAATGGAATCCGGGCAAAAATCAGAAGAAAGTCCAAATGAAAGCCAGTCTGCTGAAAATCAGGGCGAAGAAAATCCTTCAGGAGACGGGCAAAATTATTATCGTCGGCAGCCAAACAGAAGATGGGACAATAATAGAAACGGAAATTACCGGAGAATGAGTTACCGCGAGAGAATTGCGGCGAGGAATGCGGCCCGCGACGAGGCTACAGCCCAGCAGCAGATAATCGAAAACCCTGAAGAATTTGAAGCAAAACCAAAACTTCTTATAAATGATCTTACGAAAATGAGCATGCCGGAATTGCGCTTGAAAGCAGTTGAGTACGGCTATCCTGAGGAGGAGCTTCCTGCGCTGAAAAAGCAGGATCTTATTTTTGTAATTCTGAAGGCGCATACTGAGCATGGCGGATTGATTTTTGCTTCGGGCGCGCTTGAAATTTTGCCGGACGGATACGGTTTTTTGCGAAGTCCGCAGAACAGCTATCTTCCAGGACCTGATGATATTTATATTTCACCGAGCCAAATCAGGCTTTTCAATTTAAAAACAGGCGATACAGTTTACGGGCAGACCCGTTCTCCAAAAGAGGGAGAAAGATTTTTTGCTTTGCTTAGAATCATGTCGGTGAATTTTGATGAGCCGAGGGTCGCACAGACTAGAGTTCCTTTTGAGAATTTGACCCCGCTGTATCCTAAAGAGAGATTCAAGCTGGAAACAGTCTCTGAAGAATATAGCACAAGAATTATCGACCTTTTTGCCCCGATTGGAAAAGGCCAGCGTCTTTTGATTGTCGCGCCTCCGAAAGCTGGAAAGACAACAATTATGCAGAAAATCGCAAATGCGATTGTGGCAAACAATCCTGAGATTTATCTTATCGTTCTTCTTATTGACGAGCGCCCAGAGGAAGTCACAGATATGGAGCGGGCTATAAAAGGCGAGGTGATTTCTTCAACTTTTGATGAGCAGCCGACACGTCATGTTCAAGTTGCTGAAATGGTTCTTGAGAAGGCTAAACGCCTTGTTGAGCATAGACGCGATGTCGTGATTCTTTTGGACTCAATTACACGTCTTGCCCGTGCATATAACCAGACTGTCCAGACTTCTGGAAAAGTCCTTTCTGGCGGTGTTGACTCAAACGCTTTGTTTAAGCCGAAAAGATTCTTTGGAGCTGCGAGAAACATAGAAGAGGGCGGCTCTCTCACAATTATTTCAACAGCCTTGATTGACACTGGAAGCCGGATGGATGAGGTTATCTTTGAGGAATTTAAGGGAACAGGCAATTCTGAAATTGATCTTGACAGAAAGCTTGCTGAGCGCCGTCTTTTTCCTGCGATCAACATTAAAAAGTCAGGCACGAGAAAAGAAGAGCTTCTTCTTGATGAGGCGACTTTGCAGAAACTTTGGGTTCTTAGAAAGGTTATCAGTCCGATGGAAGATGTTGACATTCTTGAGCTGATTTTGAACCAGATGAAAAAAAGCCGCAACAATGCAGCTTTCCTTGCGAACATGAACACCGGCTCAGCTGCCGTCGACTGAGAGAAGTTTTAGAGAATAATAAAAGCCCTGACATGCGGAGAGTGCAATGCTCTTGGTCTGTCAGGGCTTTTTTTGCTCAAAATGGAGAAAAATAAAAAAAGACAGCCTGTAAGCTGTCTTTTAAAACAAGATAAAAGTCAAATTGCCCGGGAGGGGACTTGAACCCCTATGAAGTTGCCCTCATTAGGACCTGAACCTAACGCGTCTGCCAATTCCGCCACCCGGGCAGAATGTTTTCATATTTTAGCCGAAATGAAATGGCATGTCAATTGTTTTATGGTTTTTCTAGATTTTTTATAGCAATATTTTGTCTGAAAAACTGAAAATCCTTCAGGAAATTTTTGCGTTTTTCCAGCAGCCACCAGAAAATTCAATATCATTAGAACTAGTAGTTTTTTTTGCTGGCAGATTTTGAATAGTCTTCAAAAAGTTTTTGGCATTTTCTTTTTTCTAGCTCTTTCGTTTCTAGAAGCTTGCTTTTTCCGCCTAAAAAATCATAGAATTTGCTGTCCCTGAATCCGATTTTTTCTGTATCGTCGATTCCGCAGCCTTGATAAACAGTCTGTATGTTTGCCCATAGAATTGCGCCGAGACACATAGGGCAGGGCTGGGCTGTTGTGTAGAGTATGCTTCCTGAAAGATTAAATGTCTTGATATTTTTGCAGGCGTCTCTGATTGCCTCTATTTCGCCGTGGCAAGTGGGATCCTGATTTTTTATGACTCGGTTATGGCCTTTTCCGATAATTTTTCCGTTTTTTACGATTACGCTTCCAAACGGTCCTCCGTCTCCTGCGCTTATTCCGCTGTATGCTTCTTTTATGGCTTCTTCCATTGCCTGCTCATTTGTGAGCTCATTTGTGTTTTCCATGTTTTCTCCTTAGATTTTTTGTTTTGCTTTTTCATAAAATTTTGATTTCTGGATCTGAATCTGCGTTTTTTATTTTTGAATTCACGGGCATATATTTGGTTGAAAATCTGCCATTATAAGAAAATCCTAAAAGACACCGAGATATTTTGAAGCTCCTGCGATTATTCCGGCTAGAACTGCGGTAATCACAAAAAAAGACCAGGCCGGGAGAGTTCCATCTGATTTTTGTTTTTTTGGAAACATAATTGAATTTTTTGAGTTTATCTCTTGCTTTAGCTTTGCTCTGGATTTTCTGCCGGCATTTTTTTCCTTGTAGACAATTCTTCCGCCTTTGGATTGTGAGGAATCTTTTCCGCCTTTTTTTACGGCATAGCCACAAACAGGGCAGCCGTTTATAAAATCGCTGTTTTTGCCGGTTGCTCCACAGGCAGGGCAACGCACAGAAGAGAAAAATCTTCCGCAATGCCTGCACATTTTTGCGTTTTGGGGAACTTCAGCTCCGCAATTTTCACAGAAGAATTTTGCTTTTGTGGTTTTCATGAAATCTTATTTGCTTTTTATTTGGAGGTAGATTTTATCAGAGTCGTTGGACATGATTTCGCACTTTACATCGGAGATTTCGCCGTTGATTTTGAGCGAAGCGACATCAATTTTTGTTCCAGATGATAAATTCGCGATGAAAGACGGAATATCCGGAGTAAATTCAAGCGTAAGGCCATTGTAGTTTCTCGCAGTTCCTGTGACCATTGCAAGCGTGATCGGATTTGTAAATGCGAACGAGCAGCTGAATTTTCCGATTCCTGTCTCGCTGACTTTCTCTTTTGCCTCGGTCTTGTTCGCGCTCATGATTGCAGCGAGTTTTGCCTCAATGTCGTTTTCGTTCATTTCACTATCCTCTTTTTCGCTTTTTTCTTCGATTATATCAGATTTTACTTGAGCTTCAATATTTTCAGTTTTTGCTAAATCGCTTTGGGAAGGCTCTTTGCCGCTTTTGTCTGAAAGTCCGCTCTCTTTTTCTGCGGCTTCTTCTCCGGCGTCAACAACGGAAGATTCTTTTTTGTCAGCCGGAAATTCGCTTTCCTGAGCTGATGGGGAAGGCTCATCCTGATTTTCCGGAGAAATTTTTAGAGATGGTTCCAGCCTGTCCGGCATTTCGGTATCGGGGGCTGGAATTTCTGTTTCTGTGTTTTTTTCGGTTCCGGTTTTTTGAGTTTCAGATTCAGCTTCAGATTTTTTGTCTTCATTCTGGCAAGGCTCATTTTCGCCGCTTTTTTCTGTCTTGAATTCCGGAGATTCTTCTGCTTCAGACGTTTTTATTTCCGGCGAAGCTGTTTCAGCTGAAACAGCTTCATCTGGAATAGTTTCAGCTCCGGTTTCTTCTTCTGTTTCGGACGGATTTTGAGCTGAGTTTTCTTTTTGCCCGTTGTCTTGCAGCGTCTCTTCTTTTTCTGCTTCTTCAGTTTGCGCTTTTTTTGCCTGGGCGATTGCCTCGTCGATATTGAAAGGCTTTTTTAGATCTTCTTTTAATGAGTCTATGTCTTTTGATAAATCGCTCAGTTCCGGAAGAAGGTCTTGTAGCGTGACTTCGCTTTGCTCTGGCTCTGTTAGAAGTCCCGAGAAAATATCCTTTTTCTTTGCGAGAATTTTTCTGAGCGTGTCCAAACCTTCAACTTCGCAAGAATCAAAAATTCCGCGCACATGGAGCGCTACCGCTTTTTTTTCTTCCTGCTCGGAAAGAGGCTCTTCTGCATACAGAATAATTTCAGGCGTGTAGTCTGCCGCGATTGTCGTTGAAAATTGGGCGAGAGTTTTCCAATGGCGGGGATAATCTTTTGTGCTTATAACGATGAGATGCGGCGCGATTTCTTCGATGTTGTCCATGGCTTTTAAAAGCCATTTATATACGATCACATCGTATCCGGCTGTTTTGAGAACCTCGCTGATATTAGTTATTGCCTTCTCATCGTCGGCGATCAAAAGTGCTTTCATTTTTTAGTATTGCCCGGTTTGTTCCGCTTAGCTTGATAAAAAGCTGCCTGAGAAAACTCAAGCGGCTTTTATTTTGTTGCTGTCTGCTGAAAATTCTAATGCTTTAGGATGCGCGATTACTCTGTTCCAAGATTTGTTACTGAGTAGTCGTAAATCTGCCAGATTCCGTCACGCTGGCGGACTTTGTAGAGATAGCGTTTTTTCTCGCTGAAATCCGGATACTTGAACCATTCAAGAACGCTTACCGTACCGTCTGTCTGAGAATAAGAAGTGTTTTCAATCAGGAAGCTTTCAGGAAGCGCGACAATGTCGTGGTCAATTTTGTTCTGCATCAAGTCTGACTTGTAGGCTTTCAGCATTCTGTTTCGCTCGTCTGCCGAAGCGTTTTTATATGTTCTGTTTACCTCGCTGTTTCTTGTCATCATCTCTTCCAAGTCCATATAGAGGAAATACTGGTCCCAAAGAGATTTTTGGCGCGCAATTATTGTCTGCTCGATTACCTTGTCCGGGGAAATTGCCTCTGGCTGCAGAATGGAAGCGCTCTTGCTTTCAACAGGAAGAACAGCGGACGCGGAAGCCGATGGAGAAGGCCTGATATCGAGGCTCAAGCGGTTTGACTCAATCTGGGTGTCTCTTGATCTGTAAAGTTCCGGATAGAAAACCGCCTCGAGATAGTAAACTGACGGCTCGTCAATCTGAACATATTCTTTCACGTTTTCAAGAAAAGAGTAGGTTTCGCCAGGCTCAATCGCAAGTTCCCTGAAGTAGACTGTCTGGTAT
>CAVDRA010000066.1:0-7929 GCA_963611155.1 bacterium
TCCTTAAACGGAAGACCTTCGTGAGCCTTGCTCATATAATCCGCCATCGCATATCCGGCAAGCGTTGATCCTGTAAGCGAAAGTCCGAGAGACTGCCCCGGCTTGTCAAAGCCGAACCAGAAAATAGATGTGTAATAAGGCGTAAAGCCGGCTGTCCATGCGTCAGCCCAGTTTTGTGTTGTTCCTGTTTTTCCTGCGGCTGGAATTGTATATTTTTTTCCGTTCTTGTCGGTGTAGCGGAACTTCCTTCCGTTTGCTGTAGGTCCCGCGAGTGTTCCTGATTGAACAGTATTTTCAAGAAGCTTCGTCATGACATATGCCGTCTGCGGAGAAATCACCTGCGTGCTGCTGCCTTTGTTTTTAAGCGCTATTCTGGCATCTTTTTCAGGCTCAAGGAAAATTTTTCCGTTTCTGTCTTCTACGGTTCTGATTGCGATCGGGGTGACTTCCTTTCCTCCGTTTGCGAAAATCGCATATGCGCGCGCAAGTTCGATTGGCTTCACTGAGCAAACTCCAAGGCCGATCGGGTAGCCAGGCACAAAGCCGCGGCTCGGAACCTCATCTTGCGGAATTCCAAGAAGAGAGACAGCTCTGTTTATGGCTGCGTCAAAACCGATTCCGTCAAGCACTTTGAGGGAAGGAACGTTCATCGAGTGGGCGAGAGCATACCAAAGCTCAACGTCTCCTTTCCATTCTCCGCGGAAATTCTGCGGAATGTAAGGTTTTCCGTCGGCTGTGTGGAAAACGACAGGCGTGTCCGAGATTATTGTTGCCGGCGTGTACTGGCGTGAGTCAATTGCCGCGCTGTAGTAAAGAGGCTTGAATGATGAGCCGGGTTGCACTTTTGCCTGTACTGCGCGGATAAACTGGTTTTCGGAAGTGTATTGGCTTCCTCCTACCAAAGAAGTGATGTATCCTGTGTCGTTCTCGATGGCTATCATTGTGCCTTCTATAGTCGTTTTTTCGGCGTTGTTTTTTACAGTCTGGTTCGCTTTGTTTACAACTCCAATCTTGACAGAATCAAGTCCGCAGACAAGAGACATAATGTCTATTATCGGATTGATAGTGTTTGTGTAGGCATTTAGCGAGACAGTCTTGTTTCGGGTCTCAGAATCTTTCAGGGAAGGAAGATTGAATGTGAGCGACAAAAGTTCTGTGATTGGCGTGTAAATTTTGAACGCGGAATTCCGCCTCTCGCTCGTTGTTCTCTGGTAGCTTCTGTTTGCGTAGTTGATGTATCGGCGCATTGTGTCTTGAGCCGCTAGCTGATTTCTCAGGTTTAGCGTTGTGTTGACTGTGAAGCCGCTTGAGTAAATATCATCTGTTCCGTATACCATGCCGCTAAGCTCACGCCGGACATACTCGCTGAACCACGGCGCTTTGTCGTCTTTATTGATGTTTGTCTGGGCGCTTGTTCTTGTGTAGTCAAAATTCGCCCAGAAATCGTCGAAAGACTCGTCAGATTCCTCTTTTGTGATGTAGCCTGAATCGACCATCGCATTGAGAACATATTTTTGCCTGTCCATGGCGCGGTTAGGATAATCAAAAGGATTGTAGAAAGCAGGGTTGGAAAGCTGCACGACGAGAATTGCGGCTTCCGCCGGTGTGATTTGAGTCGCGTCGTGCCCGAAATAATATTTGCTGGCCGCGTTCACGCCGTAAGTTCCGCCGCCAAAGTAAATTTTGTTCAGATAAAGCTCCAGAATCTCGTTTTTTGAGTATCTTCTTTCCATCTGAATTGCCCACCAAAGCTCTTTCAGCTTTCTTGTGATTGACATCTCGCGCCTGTCGCAGTAGAGGGTTCCCGCAATCTGCTGAGTGAGAGTTGAGCCGCCGCCGAGCGAGACGTGAAAAACCTGTCCTGCGAACGCGCGCACAAGAGCTTTCACGCTGAATCCGTGATGCTTGAAGAAAATTTTGTCCTCGCGGGAAACCAGCGCGTCAATCATATGCTGCGGAAGTTTGTTTATGCTGATAATCTCGCGTTTTTCCTCGCTTGCAAATTCTGTAATCAGCTCGCCGTTGATGTCGAGCAGCTTTGTCGGAAGAGCCGTCTCAAATTCGGTGAAATTTTCGTTATCGATAATGTATTTTGTTTGTGAAAGGGCGAGTCCGAGTCCCGCTCCAAAAAGAATTGCAAATGTAAATAGTCCGCAAATAAAGACTGCAGTGGACTTTTTGATTTTGTGCATTTCATTAGGATAACGGTTATAATCCTTTTAGTAAAGAATCGGCAGAATCATGTATAAAAAGAAAGGCCGGCATTAGCCGGCCAGTTTCTATCGGGCACAACGGGTGGGAGGGGATAATTGCGTGCCCGACATTTTTATTATCGCCGTGTTTTTCAAAAATCTTTAATAAAAAAATTCTGAAAGCAGCTTTATTCTTCAGAAACCGAAGCCGAAATGTCGAGGCTGATTGTGTATGAATGGCCGTTTACTGCGTTTATATTTCTTGTGATTTCGTAATCGCCGAGCGAAAATTTTACTGTGTGCTCGCCAGCTGAAACTTCAATGCTGTCTTTAGTGTTTGAATACGGTGCGCCGTCGATTGTTACATCCGCTGAGGCAGGGCAGACAATCTTGAAAATTGGAGCAGTCCCTTTTAGCGAAATCTCAAGGCTAGTCGTTTTTCCCTGTTCGATTCTGAACGTCCGGGTCTCGTTTCTGTAGTTCTCGCTTAAAATCGAAAGATGGTGCTCGCCTGTGTCAAGCATCATCTTGTCATATTTTTGCTCTGGCTTGTCATCGATGTAGACTGAATATTTTTTTTCTTCTGATTGCTCAGGCTCTGTTTTCAAAGACAAAATTCCTTTGTTGCGCAAAATCGGCTTTGCGATGATCTCAAGCTCCGCATTTTCAAGAGATTCCGGAACACCTTTCATCACCTGCTGGAAGCGCACGAAAATCCCTTTTTTATAGTCTGGAACCGGAGGCACATTTACAGAATAAGGGCTGTCTTTTATCGGAAAATCAGCGGAAAGCGGAATATTAAGCGTAAGCGAAAGTTTTGGCGGAATTGTCTTCAGAAAAAATTTCTCGCCGTAATAATCAACGTTTTTTGCCGAAGGCTCAGGCGATACATTCTCATAAAAAACATATGCGACAGAATCCCGCCACAGCGCGATAACCTCTGGAATTTTGAAAGTAAGCTCAACTCCGCTGATAAAAGTCATGTCTTGCGGAAGCGTCAGAAAAATCGCGTCGCTTATTCCAGAAACAGCTTTCCGGGATTCTCCGCTTTGCGGAACTTGAAGGGAAATCACTTTTCTGACACGGAAATTTTCGGCGGCGGCGCTAAAGACGGCAATGGATACCAAGACCAAAGCGAAAAATTTTCTGTGGAAAAGCGAGTTTTTCATATGAAAAAAATTATAATTTTTTAATTCTTTGATGTCTAGTAAAGTTTCTTCGTGAATTCTTCTATTCTTGAATTGATTTTTTTTGATGAAAGAAAAAATCAAAAATCTCCACTTAGATGGATTTCGTGCCTAAAAATTCTAGCTGGAAAGTTTTGTCTGCTGAATTTTTCAGCTAAGTTTTTTTATTCCGGATGTTTTTCTTTTTTTCAATTTTGTTTTTGGGGAAAATCTGATGCAATCTGATGCGCTAATCTTTCAGGAGTTTTCCAGGATCAAGCGGATTTCCGTTTTCCCTTACCTCAAAGTGAAGGTGGGGACCTGTTGAAGCTCCTGTGGTTCCGACAAGGCCGATTGTTTGCCCTGTTGAGACCCGCTCGCCTTTTTTTGAAATTATTTTTGAAAGATGCGCATAAAGGCTTGTCTTGTTTCCGTTATGAAGAATTATGATGAAATTTCCATATGTCGAGTTAAAACCGGTCTGTGAGACAACTCCTGATTTGCATGCGTAAACTTGCGTCCCGAGCGGAGCAGCCATGTCTATTCCTGCATGAAAAGTCCATTTCCCGGAGATCGGGCTTGTTCTATAGCCGAACGGCGAAGTAAGAATTTTCTTGCTTAACGGAAGCTGCATCGAGTCGTCGTGAAAAAACGCGATGTCTGTTCCTGAGAAATTTTTGTCCGGGAGAAAATAAAAGACACGTCCGCGGATTTTAAATTGAGGCGCAGAATTTCCGCTGTCTGAAATCTGGCTTGCGTATTCATTTTTTAGAAGAACTTCCAGTGATGACGAGGGTGTTTCGGCGATAAAAAGTCCCTGGTTCACAGGAAGAATCAAATCGTCCTCCTTTTTTATTGCCGGCGAGGAAATCGAATTTACAGTCGCAAGCGTTCCCTGGGAAATCTGTAGGCGCGCCGCAAGGCCGGTAAACGAAGAAAGATATTCGTCTGAATCTTCTGGAACTGTGTAGATGTAAAAATTTGAGGACGGAAAATCGCTTTCTTTTCTTCGGTTTTCTGGAATGTGCTTTAACCGGCTGGCTTTTTCGATGTCTTTTTGGTACCGGGAGAAAATCTCGTTCGCTTTTTTTAAATTATCGTCTCCTTTTGGAGAAACATATTTTATTGAAAGCAAGCGCACAAAATCATTTTCAGAAAGCTCAAAAAGCTCTGCCACGCCGGCTTTGCCTTGCGCATAAGAAAAAAGCGAGAATGCACAGAGAACAAAAATCACGCAGAGCTTTTTCAATTGGAAATCGCAGGCTTGATTTCTTTTTTTGATGCGAGCGACAGCATTCCGTAAAGAAAAATCATAAGGACAAGAACTGGAAGAGAGAGAATCTTAAAACCGAAAATCACAAGCACAAATATTGCGGCGGCTCCGCCTGCAAGCACGGCGAATTTTGAAAGCGCGATAAGCGCGCGCCTTGCTCCGTCCGATTTTATTTTTTTTGCCGCAAAAATTGCCAGAAAAAGGGCGGCAGCGCCAAGGGCTGTGAAAGTGTAGATTTCAGGCGCTGACGAGGCAAAGCTCCATAGCGGAAAAACAATCGCCGCTCCGAACGCTATGCAAAGAATTAGAAGAAAAAGAATTTTTAGAATTGAGCTAAAAAGCTCGCTATATCCTTTTGCGATTTTTTTTATCATTTTCATGAAGAGATTCTAAATCAATTCAGAACAAAAAAAAAGACTGCCTTTCAAAAAGAAAAGCAGCCTTGAAAAAATCATGAAGATTACTCTTCTGAAATTGCGCTTGCAGGGCATTCAGATGCGCAAGTTCCGCAGCTGATGCATTTTGAGCTTTCAATTTCGCGGTGTCCGCCAACCTCTGAGATTGCTCCGACCGGGCAGTCTGGCTCGCAAGTTCCGCAGTTTACGCAAGCGTTAGGATCGATTTTCATTGCCATAATAAGTACCTCTTTTATTGTGGATACAGATAATTTAACATTCGCGATTTAAAAAAACAATAATTTTCAGGATTCCAAAATACGAATTAGAGTTTGCTAACTTCTTTTAAAAAGGCTATCTCTTTTAAAATGATTTTTGCTGTGATAATCTATCTTGAAAACTAAAAAAGGAATCGCGATAAAAAATTTTTTATCCGCGAGACTTGCGTTGCAGGTTTCCTTAAGCTGTCTAAAAAAGTCAAAACGGAAACTGCATATCTTAAGCATGTTTTTACCTTTTCCATGCGCCTTTTTATTGGAGATTTTCATGACAAAACAAGAAATTGCGAAATTTATCGATCACACAAACCTTAACGCGTGCGCTATGAAATCTGAAATCACGAAACTTTGCGGCGAGGCTAAAAAATACGGATTTGCTTCGGTTTGCGTTAATCCGTATTATGTTCCGCTTGCATATGGGCTGCTGAAAGATTCAGGCGTGAAAGTATGCACTGTAGTCGGTTTTCCTCTTGGAGCGGCTTCGATTGACGATATTGCCGGACAGGCCGCTGAGGTTGTTTCTGACGGGGCTGATGAAGTCGATATGGTTTTGAATCTCTCGATGGTGAAAGATGCCCTTTGGGAAGATCTTTTCGAGGAAATTTACGCTGTCCGCTGCGCTACAAACGATGTTCTCGCTGACGAAGAAAGAGAAGGAAATGTTATCCTGAAAGTTATTCTTGAAACTTGCTATCTTTCCGATGATGAAATCGTGAAATGCTGCGAGTGTGCCAGGAAAGCCGGAGCTGATTTTGTAAAGACTTCAACAGGATTTGCGATTCTGAAAGGAAAGGACGGAAAATTGCTTCCGAACGGAGCTACGGTTCATGCGGTTGAGCTTATGAGAAAGACAGTCGGAGACTCGATGGGCGTAAAAGCGAGCGGCGGAATCCATAATTTTGAGGAGGCGTGCGCAATGATAGAAGCCGGGGCCTCGAGAATCGGAGCGAGCGCAGGCGTAGAAATTGTAAGCTAGTTTTTTTCTTAGGCCAGAAAACAGAATTTGATTTTCTAGCCTAATGCGCAGATTTTTTTATTTCAGACTTTTTTCCAGAACATTTTATTGTCTTTTATCTCGTAGGTGATTTTTCCGTTTTCGTAAAGTCCCGAGAGATAAGAGCGTAAAGTGCTTCCGATCAGGCAATACTGGCTGACTTTCAGCGGAATCGAATTTCTGTCGGCGACGGCCTTTAAAATCTCCTCGTGTGTTTTCGGAATTTTCAGCTCGTCTAGAATCATGTTTTCTGTTTCAAGAATCGCAAGCAGATTAAGCTCCGCAATTCCTTCAATCTCCCTGACGATTTCCCCGTGGCCTGGAACATACCAGTCGGCTTTGATCTCAGAAATTTTTCGGAGAGAATCTTTTGTGCTGTTCTCGTTCAGAAGATATTGAATCCAGAATTTCTTGATTGCTGTCTTTCCTGTGAAGGCGTCTCCGCCGAAGAAAATTTTTTTGCCGTCGGTATCTGTAAAAAGAAATCCTGTCTGGTCAACATAGTGGCCTGCAAGGGAAATTATCTCAAGCGAGATGAATTGCGCGCGTTTTTTTTCAGACTCCATAGAAATATTGCTTTTGGCCGGAAGTTTGATGATGTCTCCGCCCGAGAATGTTTTTGTGACGCGGCAAGGACGGGCCAGCAGAAATTTTGAGCGGATGTCGCTGATCGGATTTCCTCCCCAGATCAGCTGAGTTTCAATGCTCGGATATTCCATCAGCGACGCGCTTCCTTTTGATGCCCAGATTTCACAGCCTGTTTTTTCCACGAGAAGCGCGTTTCCTCCGCAATGGTCGGCGTGCGCATGAGTGTTTATTATGGCTTTTAGGGTGTCGTCTGGAAAATTCTCATTTATAAAGTCGAGAATTCTAAGCCCGCTTGTGTCGTCGTTTCCGGAGTCAACGAGGTAAATGTCGCTTCCGCCGTTTCCGGCTTCTTTTTCCACGCGGATAAAACCTGTGTTTGTCGGCATTTTTAGATATGATATGTGCTCGCTCAAATTTATGAGCTGGTTTTCTATAATTGACACTTTGGGTTCCTTTTTTGCCTTGCTGTTTTTTCTTTTGCTATGGCGCAATATTCAAAACTGATTCCTGTTTTTTATCGGCTCCGCTGATTTTCATTGGCCTCGGATTTTTTTAATTGTCTCCGCGGTGTTTTCAGACTGTCTGGAAAACAGGTCGTCTGATGTCGGTTATAATCATCTGCGGGGTTTCAACTCCGTTGTAAGTGTTTCTGCTGATTTTGTAAACCACATCTACAATGTCTCCTTTTTCAAAGTCGCGGTGAAGATATTCAGCTCCGCCCCAGAGCATTGCCGGCCATTTTGTGCTTCCGCAGTCGAAAGTAAGCTTTAGATGCTGCCGCTCTGTTTTTCCGAGTATAATCGCGTCTGCGATTTTAAGGCCTCTGCTCACGAATGTAAGCTCAGGATTTTCTTCTCCGTAAGGCTCAAAAGCGTCGACAACAGAAAGAAGATTCGGTTTTAAATAGTCGGCTGGAAGTTCTGCGTCGATTTCAACAAGCTCTGAGTCTGAGCCTGCCAGCTCTATTTTCGGGGCGAATTTTTCGAGGCGTGAAAGAAATTCGCCGATACGTTCTTTTTTCAGGCTGAATCCTGCAGCATAAG
>CAVDRA010000067.1:0-7843 GCA_963611155.1 bacterium
CTCTTTATACAGGTGGAATCGGAGCGAGCCTTCTGACAATGGATAGTCCTTCGACGCTTTCCTCAAAGAAATTCTGTGAAAAATACAATTGGACAAAACGCGACTGGATTGTTTTTAGAACTTTAATGATTGAAGAGGAGTGTGAAAATGCTCTTAATCTTTTATCCGACTGTATTACCGGTGTGAATTTCGGAGATTTAAAAAGAATCCGCGACATCGTGAATGAGTCAAAAAACGATTTTGAATCTTCTGTAGTTCCTGACGGACACGTTTATGTTTCAAGCAGAGTTTGCTCGCTTAATTCTGTAAAATCGGCGGTTGACGAAATTTGGAACGGCCTTACCCAGCTGGGAATCTTAAGAAAAATTGTGAAGAAATCGAATAAAGAAATTTCTGAAAAGCTGAAAATTCTTCATGGAAAAATTGTCAGTTCTGGGGCTTTTGTTCATGTTACGGCAGAAAAATCCGGGTTAAAAAAAATAGAAGAAAAATTGCCGGAATTTTTGAGGAAAACTGGAATTTCAGAAATAAAAAATCCGGCTGAAAACACTCTCTCGGATTTTTCAAAAGTTATAAATGCGGAATTTGATTCTTCTGATTCAAACAGAAATGAAATTTTTGTTGTTGAATCCCAGGTCGGATTTGCGGCTCAAACAATTCCTGCGTCAGCCTACGGCACTAAAGACTGCGCTCTTGATGAAATTTGCTCGCATTGGCTTTCTAATAATCTTCTTTGGGAAAAAATCAGAACAATCGGCGGAGCGTACGGTTGTTTTTGCAATCCTGAAAATTTTGGAGAGCTTATGGTTTTTGCAACTTACAGGGATCCTTCTCCTCTTGAGTCGTGTGAAATTTTTAAGCAATGCATTGAGATTTGCGCAAACACGAAATTCAGCCCGGAAGAAATTGAAAAAACGGTTATGGGCTGCTATTCGCATTTTATTCAGCCACAGACGCCGAAAGACCGCGGCTCTTTTTCCCTTACGAGAGCTTTATACGGAATTCTCGATGATGACCGCGAGCAAAAAATAAGATGGCTTCTTGAAACGGACGAAAATGACGTTCAAAAAGCGTTTAAAAGGCTTTTTGAACAGATGAAAAATCCTCTCTTTGAAAGAAAAATCAGAATGGCTGCAATTTGTGGAAGGAATTCTTTTGAAAGCGGAGAAAAAAGCAAAAAAACAAATGGAAAAATATTCAAATTAACATTATAACTATAAAAAGATTTCTAAGAATTTTATAAAATAAACGCGGCGGAGAAAAATTATGAAAAAAGATCCGAAACTTGAAAAATGCTTGAAAATTATGCGTCAGGTTGTTTCTGATGTTCAGGGGGCGCCTTATCCGGGCCCAAATCTGGAACCGGAGCTTTATAGAATTTGGTATGAGCATGTTCAGCGTGTTTGCACGGAATGTCTTGAATATCTTGATGAAAATTATCCTCTTGAGCAGGAAGACATAAGCAAGACCTTGAATAAATTTTTCAAATAAAAGATTTTTGTTCGCTCAAATCTTTAAAAGCTGATTCTAAAGTTGCCATTTCAGCTGACCGAGAATAAAATAAGATAATTCTATCTTTTTAGGTGGGCAAAGATGGCAGGTTCAAAGGTAAATCAGCATTTTGATCAGTATGTGCTTCGTGGCAGATTGCGCCAGGAAGGATTTGAACGCTGGCGGTACTCTTTTTCTGCTTTTAACAGGGAGAACGGCCAAGAGAAAAATTTCTATGTTGAGCTTTATATTGTAAACCCTGGAATATCTCCGAAAGTTGCGGTAATCGGGCAGAAATCACGGCTTGTTCATTCGGAGGCGGATTTGCAATATGCTCTTGCAGGAACTGCCGCGGCGAAGACTGCCAATGAAGAAATTGCCGTGCGTCCATCTTATGTTCTTGTAAAAGCCGGAGTTTATGGCGGAGATGGAATTCAGCTGAACAAATTTATTCCGTCTTCTCAGTTTACTTTCATAAAAAATAGCGGATGCTTTAAAGCAGGCGAGTGTCTTTTTGGAACTGGCTCGATTTCAGGCCGGCTTGAAGTGAGCTCTCAGGATTTGAGAATTAAGCCAGAGCTTTTGTGTGATTTTGGCTCGATGGACTGGGATATTAAGTTTGCCAGAAAAATTATAGGCGTACCGGCTTATCATGAAAAAAAGGAATTTTGGGCTCCCTTTGGAGTAAAAACAGTTTATTCCGGGGTAATCCATTTGAACGGCCATGAATATGTGATTACGCCGAAAATCGCTGACGGATATTCAGACAAGTCTTGGGGTTCGGCTCTTCCTGCGGATTATTTTCATATTTCATCTGCGAGAATGGTGAGCATTATATCAGGAAAGCCCCTTTTAAATTCATGTTTTGCGATCGGCGGAACATTCAACGGAAAACTTTGCGGTGTTTTGAATTTAGAGGAGAACTGCTATGAAATCAAAGAAAAAAAGCATTTTGGAAAGTGCTCTGTGATTCATGACTGCACGCAGGTTCCTGGAACAGAAGACGACGAGAAAGTTCATTGGATGGTCAGTGTGCACAAGGGAAGGTTCGTTGTTGACATTGATATTTTCTGCAGCGGAAAGGGGCTTTCGGTTCGTGATTACGAGATTCCGCAGGGAAAAAGGACTTTGCTGAAAATTTTAGGAAGCGGAAGCGGAACAGGAGAAATCCGGGTGTACAAAAAAACCGGAAAGAATCTGGAGCTTTTGGAGCATGCGAATATTTACGGCGCGGTCTGCGAGTTCGGGCAGATCGAGGTTGTAGGAAAGTAGATTTTTATTTAAAGGCGGTATGCAGGCTTTTCGCTTTGCGGCCGCCGTTTTTTTTTGCTGATTTTAAGCAAGCGCTGTTTAGAAAATGCTACGCCAGATTGCAGGGGCGGCGGAGCCGTTTGCGCAGCAAATGAAACCCCGGAAAGCTGGGCTTGTAATGAATCTTTGGGCGCGGAAGAAAAACATTTATGCTCTAGTTGAGCTTCGTCCTGAAAAATCTGAATTTTATGTTTTATTTTTTTAGTGCTGAAGAAAAATCAACCGGCTTCCATTTGTTTTTTGAAAAATTATTTGACGATTCGCCTTTGATGTTGTTATTTTCATTATGAAAATGAAAAATGTGGAGGCGAGAATATGAATTACGACCAGTTTACTTTGAAAACTCAGGACGCTTTGCAGGAAGCCAGCTCTTTGGCTCAGCAGAATGATCACGGCGAAGTCGGTCTTGAGCATCTTCTGGTTGCCTTGCTTGAACAAAAGGACGGAATCATAAAGCCTTTGATCGAAAGAATCGGGGCGAACTGCTCTGACTTGCTTTTTTCTGTGAATGGAATGCTTGATTCTTATCCGAAAGTTACAGGAAACGCTAGTTTGCAGTTTTCGTCTGAAGCGCAGAAGGTTCTGGCAAAATCTGAAAAATATATGTCTCAGCTCGGGGACTCTTTTTTGAGCGTTGAGCATATTTTCCTTGCGATGTGCGAGTCTGATTCCCGTGTTGGCGAGCTTTTGCGAAAATCAGGAATCACAAAGGAAACGGTTCTTGGAGCACTAAAAGCTGTGCGCGGAAACCAGAAAGTTGATTCTCAGGATCCGGAAGCTAAAATGCAGGCTCTTGAAAAATACTGCACTGATTTGACGGCGCGCGCAAAGCAGGACAAAATCGACCCTGTAATCGGGCGCGATGAGGAAATCAGGCGCGTTATGCAGGTTCTTTCGCGCAGAACAAAAAATAATCCTGTTTTGATTGGCGAGCCTGGAGTCGGAAAAACCGCGATTGTTGAGGGGCTTGCGCGAAGAATCGCTTCCGGGGATGTTCCTGAAAGCCTTAAAAACAAGCGTCTTTTGAGCCTTGATATGGGGGCGCTTGTTGCAGGCGCGAAATTCCGCGGTGAATTTGAGGAGAGACTAAAGGCTGTCGTTGATGAAGTAAAAAAAAGCGAGGGCCAGATAATCCTCTTTATCGATGAGCTTCATACAATTGTTGGAGCTGGCGGCGGAGACGGAAGCATGGACGCTTCAAATCTTTTGAAACCTGCTTTGAGCCGGGGCGAGCTTAGAGCGATTGGAGCTACAACGCTTAACGAGTACAGAAAATATATTGAGAAAGATGCCGCGCTTGAAAGGCGTTTTCAGCAGGTTTACTGCGCTGAGCCGAATGTTGAGGACACAATCGCGATTTTGCGCGGACTTCGCGAGAAATACGAGATTCATCATGGCGTGAAAATCAATGACGAGGCTCTTGTTGCCGCGGCGACTCTTTCAAACCGGTACATCACAAACCGTTTTTTGCCTGACAAGGCTATTGACCTTGTGGACGAGGCTGCTTCGAGGCTTAAGATTGAAATTGAGTCCGAGCCGACAGAGCTTGACCAGCTTGAGCGGAAAATCCTCCAGCTCCAGATTGAAAAGCAGTCTTTGAGCAAGGAAGATGATGTGGCTTCAAAAGAGCGTCTCGAGAAGCTTGAAAAGGAGCTTTCGGAAATCACTTCCGAGCGTGACGCGATGCGGCTTAAATGGCAGAATGAAAAGGCTGAAATCGACAAGACCCGAAATTTAAAGGAGCAGCTTGAAAGCGCGAGATTCGACGAGGAAAAGTTTACCCGCGAGGGAAATCTTGCGAAAGCGGCGGAGTACAAATATTCGATTGTGCCGGGCCTTGAAAAGCAGCTTGCTGAAAGCCAGAAGCGCGACGAGGAACGAAACAGCGGAGAAGGCGGCGTGAGCGAGTCTCTTTTGAGGCAGGAGGTTACAGAGGAAGATATTGCGCGCGTTGTTTCGAGCTGGACTGGAATCCCTGTCGCAAAGATGATGACAAGCGAAAAGCAGAAGTATATGCAGCTTGAGAATGTTCTTCATGAGCGGGTGATCGGACAGGATGAGGCGGTTTCTGTCGTGAGCGACGCTATCAGGCGAAACCGCGCCGGACTTAACGATCCGAACAGGCCTCTTGGAAGCTTCCTTTTTATCGGGCCTACAGGTGTTGGAAAAACAGAGCTTGCAAAAACGCTTGCGGACTTCCTTTTTAACGATGAAAAGGCGCTTACTAGAATCGATATGTCTGAGTATATGGAAAAATTCAGCGTGTCGCGTCTGATTGGAGCTCCTCCGGGATATGTGGGATATGACGAGGGCGGCCAGCTTACCGAGGCTGTGCGTCGCCGGCCTTATTCTGTCATTCTTTTTGACGAGGTTGAAAAGGCCCATCCTGACGTTTTCAATGTGCTTTTGCAGGTTCTCGACGACGGACGGCTTACGGACGGGCAGGGAAGGCTTGTCGATTTCAAGAACACAATCATAATTATGACTTCAAATCTTGGAAGCGACCTGATTCTTGACGCTGACACAGCCGAAAAGATGGAAGACGCAAAGCCTCAAGTTGACGAGCTTTTGAAAAAAACTTTCCGTCCTGAGTTTCTGAACCGAATCGACGAGATTGTAATGTTCAGCCGGCTTGACAAGAACTGCATCGGCGGAATCGTGAAGAACCAGCTTAAGCGTGTTCAGAGCAGGCTTGACGACAGAAGAATCAGGCTTGACTTTGATGAAAGCGCAATCAGCTTCCTTTCTGAAAAAGGCTACGATCCGGCGTTCGGCGCTCGCCCTGTAAAGCGTGCAATTCAGAACTTCGTTGAAAATCCTCTTGCAAAGGAAATCCTTGCAGGAAAGTTTGGAGACGGAGCTGTGATAAAAGTAAGCCCGGACGGTGAAAAGCTGAAATTCGAGTAACTGAAACAGCGGAAATTTTCGTGAGCAGGTAACAACAAAGCGGAAACAGAGAAAAAACTCTGTTTCCGCTTTGTTGTTTTAGGATGTTTGAAACCAACCGGGAAAAAATGCTTGATTGGGTTTCATCGTCTGTATTCGCGCTTGGATTTTTAATGCCTTATTCCACCGTAACTGCTTTGCTTGCGGTTGTTACAGGTGTTTTTAGCACTTTCTCGCCGCTGCAGAATCTTGTGCGGATTACAATGCTGTACTGACCGGGCGCAAGACTGTCTGGAACGTAGAATTCAAGCGATTTTGGCTTGTTCTGGCTTAAAGTCTGCGTGCTTACAGAAGTCCAGCTGCTTTCATCATTGTCTGTCAGTCCGTCTTCCTTTACAGGCGCGAACCAGATGCCTGAATCCTCGCCGAACACCTTTAGCTTTGAGCCTGTTATTTTTACGCCTTTTCCAGTTTTCAGAACCCGTTTCTCATTCTGGTCAAAAACGTTGATGATTTTGTCGATTACAGGATTTGAATCCGCAATCACGACCTTGTCAACCTTAAGGCTTCTTAAAGCCTCCTGCGCCTTTGCGCTCGGCGTAAAGTTCAGCTTGAATCCCGGAATGTTTGTTTCTCCCGGATTTTCTCCGTTCACTGCGCCCGCAATGGAAATAAACATTGTTCCCAATCCTAGAAAATCAACGGAATTTCCGCTCTTGCAGGCGTTTAGCATCTCATTCCCCAGAAGATTTGCCGTGTGCTGAATCATATATGAGCTTATGCCCGGATTCTTCTCTGCGATTGACGCAATAAGGTTTTCAAGAGTCACTGTGTTTCTTGTTACACGTCCAAAGAATGAATTTTCTTCCTGCGTAAAATTGTTTTTTCGCAGGGTTACGCTTAAAAGGCTGTCCGCCTTCTTGAAATCACTAGCCATGTTTTGCTCCTGTTATGAATTTTTTCTGACAGTGATTTTGATAAATGCAGACCACTGCCGATTCTGCCAAAGACAAAAACTGCGCGCGGAGCCTGTTCTCTAAAAGCACTGCGGCTGTAAAAAAGCCTTTGACAAGGAGCATAGATTCAGTGAATGATAGAATATCATTTTTTTGGATTCAGTCTTGTTTTGAATCTATGCAGAGCCTTTGTTTAACGCCAATTAAGCAAGGGCTGTTTTTTTGCTTTCCGCCGTTTATCCTATCCTCCTTGAAACTGCCGCGTCTTTTCTTATCTGCGGCAAAATTGAATTCCTGAAGTTTTCTGCAAGAAATTCATGGTTTTGAGCATAGAAGAGCGCAAGGGAAATCTGTCTGTCGCTCATGCAAGGGAAGACGCAACTCTTTGCGCTCCGGCTGTTCAAAAGCTCTTCCTCGCTGAAAACAAGCAGGGCTGTAAGAAGATCCGCCATGTTTTCATGGATGCTGCCTAGAATCATCTTTGTTAAAGAATCAATAGATTTATTTGTGATTCCAAGATTTAAATTAAAGTGGTTGAGCAGTCCCCAGTGTGAAATCTCGTGCGCAATTGTGAAAAGCGCGCTGCGGTCTCCGCTTCTGGCCTTGTTGTAGACAGATTCCTTTATGCCGATTTCATGGGATTTGTCCTTGTGCCGGTAGTATGCCTGCACGCTGTTCTTGCAGCTCCAGTCCTTGTCATCAATTATGTTGAATTCAAATGCGTCATCGGCATTGCAAAGCTCATTTTCCGCAATGCTGAGCGCGGGATTCGCTGAAACTGTCTCAAAGTCTGACTGCATTTCGGGTATTACAACAAGACGTTCTGCAAGAAGCTTATGAGGTTCAGATGTTTTTCGGTTTCTAAATCCTTTTCAGATTTTTATGTTTTTTGATTGCAGATTCTGAAAAGAAAGCGAGAACGAACGTTTTCGAGTTTGGAATGACTTGCGTGTCATAGCAATGTTTCATAAAAGCACGCGCGGACAGCTCGCGGAATTTTTCCACGGCAGGAAAGCGATCAAATTCAGCTCGCGGAATCATTCCATTTGAAGAAATTGTCTGCGGACAGCTCGTGGAATTTTTCTGTTTGCAAAAATCTGCAGTCAGTTCAGTCCTTGAATTTCTTGCCGAAAGATGAAAACAGAAACTGCAATCGGCGTCGCGCCGAAAGGCGAAAACTGAAAAAACTGCAATCGGCG
>CAVDRA010000068.1:0-7800 GCA_963611155.1 bacterium
CTGCCGGCCGGGTTCAGTCTGTCGCTTTGAGAATGATTTGCGAGCGCGAAAAAGAGGTTGAGGATTTTATTCCAGAGGAATACTGGACTCTTGAGGCAGATTTTAAAAAAGGAAAGACAAAATTCACTGCCCAGCTTGCAAAATACAAAGGCGAAAATCCTGAGCTGAAATCTGAAGATGATGTAAAAAAAATCATTGCGGAAATTCAAAATTCTGAATGTAAAGTTACTGACATAAAAGTTACTGAGAAAACAGTCCGTCCTAAAGCTCCGTTTACTACATCAAAAATGCAGCAGGCTGCGGCGAACAGGCTTGGATTTACTTCCCGGAAAACCATGCAGGTTGCGCAGCAGCTTTATGAGGGAATTCAGATGGGGCAGAACCGCGTCGGTCTTATTACTTATATGCGAACCGACTCTGTTAGAATTGCCCAGACTGCTCTTGACGAAGTTCGGAATTGGATTTCAAAGGAATTTCCTGAAAATCTTCCCGCTGAGCCGATTCATTATGCGGTTGGAAAAAGCGCGCAGGATGCCCACGAATGTATCCGGCCGACTTACTCTAAATATACGCCGGATTATGTGAAAGATTATCTTACGCGCGATCAGCTAAAACTTTACACGATAATTTGGGAGCGTTTTGTTTCTTCTCAGATGGAAAACGCAAAAACTGCGACTACAACGGTTGAGATACAGGCTGGAGATGCCTTGTTCCGTGTAAGTGCTTCAAAACTTGTGGAAAAAGGCTTTTACAGTGTAATCAAGCTTTTGTCTGCAAAAGAAGAAATCACAGGAAATCTTCCGTCGCTGAAAACAGAAGAAGTTCTTGAGGCGGCGCATGAATTTTATCCAGAGCAGCACTTTACACAGGGGCCGGCCCGCTACACAGATGCTTCAATTGTCAGAATGCTTGAAGAAAAAGGAATCGGCCGGCCTTCAACTTACGCTCCGATAATTTCTGTCTTGCTTGACCGTTACTATGTTGTGCGGAACAACAGACAGCTTATGCCGACAATCTTGGGAAAAATGATTAATAAAATTCTTGTTGAATCTTTTCCTGATGTCATAAACGAGAAATTCACAGCTGAAGTTGAAAACGAGCTTGACGAAGTTGAGCAGAATAAAGTTGTCTGGAACGATATGATCCGCAATTTTTACGGAGCGTTCATAGAAAGATGCGGCGAGGTTGAAAAATCAGTCGCGAGCGTCAAAGGATTTCTTGACGAGCCTACAAACGAGATTTGTGAAAAGTGCGGAAAGCCGATGGTGAAAAAACTTGGCCGATTCGGGTATTTCCTTGCCTGCTCGGGCTTTCCTGAGTGCCACAACACTAAATCAATTCCCCTTGCAAAATGTCCAAAGGCTGGCTGTGACGGCTATATTGTTGAAAGAAAATCGAAAGGACGCGGAAAATCATTCTTCGGATGTACAAATTATCCGAAATGCGACTTTATTTCACATTTTAAGCCTCTTGAAAACCAGTATTGCCCAAAATGCGGCTGGTTTCTGGTTGAAAAATACGACAAAAAAAATGGAAGCTACAAAAGCTGCATAAATCCTGACTGCGATTATCTGCACACGGCAGGAGCGTCTGAAGAAGAAAAATGATTTTAAAAGACGCGGTTGAAGAATTTCTTCTCTATATTGAATCTGTCAGAACCCTTTCTCCTAATACGGTTGTGGCTTGCAGAACCGACTTGGCGCAATTTGAAAAAATGGACTTTATCGGTGCGGAGCGCGAAATGGATTCAATCACGCTTGAGGAGCTTAGAATGTGCATCGGAGAGCTTTCCCGGCTGAAACGTTCTCCAGCTTCAATCAACCGTTTCGTTTCATCAGTCCGGAGCCTTTTTTCTTATTGCAGGACTTTCGGACATATAAAAATCAATGTCGCGCTTGAGCTTAAAAACGTGAAAAATCCAAAGCGACTTCCGTCTTTCTTGACCGGTCCTGAAGTCGATAAACTTTGCGCTCAGCCTGATAAACGCGAGATTTTATGGGCAAAGCGCGATAAATGTCTTTTCGAGATTATGTATTCGAGCGGCTGCCGTGTTTCTGAAATTTCAGGAATGAAACTTTGTGATATGACATCAGATTTGTCAAGCGCGGTTGTTACTGGAAAAGGCTCAAAAGACCGCCGGGTTTATTTTGAAAAAGACGCTAGGCAAGCTTTGCGCGAATATTTAATCGACCGGAAAAAGCGTTTTGGCTCGCTGAAGAAAGATTCAAGCGTTTTTGTGAATCAGCGCGGTTTTCCTTTAACATCCCATGGAATTGCATTTATTTTGTCAAAATATACAGGAAGCGAAGGCACTAACCATCATATTTCGCCACACGCTTTGCGCCATACTTTTGCCACCGCAATGCTCACAAACGGAGCTGATGTGCGGCTCGTGCAGGAAATGCTCGGCCATTCATCGATTTCTACAACTCAAAGATACACTCACATAAGCACGGAAAAAATGATAGAATCCTATAACAAATCTTTTCCGCATGCAAAATAAAAAGAGGAAGAAAAAATGTCAGAAGAAAATGAATTGAAGCCAAAAATCAGAAGCACGACTGTTATTGCAGTCCGCAGAAATGGAAAAGTCGCGATGGCTGGCGACGGACAGGTGACTTTGGGAAACACAGTCTGCAAGGGAAACGCAAGAAAAGTCAGAAAAATCTACAATGGAAAAATTTTGACAGGTTTTGCAGGAAGTGTCGCAGACGCATTTACTCTTCTCGATAAATTCGAGGAACAGCTAAAACAGGATAACGGCGACTTGCTTAGAAGCGCGGTTGATTTGGCGAAGCTTTGGCGCACCGAGCGCAGTCTTCAGAAACTTGAGGCTATGCTTTTGGTTGCTGACTCTTCAAAAATCCTTTTGATTTCAGGCGACGGAAACGTTATCGAGCCTGAAAACGATGTTATGGCAATCGGCTCAGGCGGAAACTATGCTTATTCTGCTGCTTTGGCTTATCTTGACACTTCTGATTTGAGCGCGAAGGAAATTGCGGAGCGTTCTTTGAAAATCGCAGGGAATATTTGTATATACACAAATGAAAATATTACTTCAGAGGAACTTTAAAAATGATTGAAGGATTAACTCCAAAAGAAATTGTCTCTCAGCTTGATTCTTACATAATCGGGCAGGAAAAAGCAAAAAAGGCTGTCGCGGTCGCGCTTAGAAATAGAATCAGAAGAATTCATCTTTCTGACGAGATCCGGGACGAGGTGGCTCCTAAAAATATTCTGATGATCGGACCTACAGGCGTTGGAAAAACAGAAATCGCGCGTCGTCTTGCAAAGCTTGTGAATGCGCCTTTTGTGAAAGTCGAGGCGACAAAATACACAGAAGTCGGATATGTGGGACGCGATGTTGAGTCTATGGTCCGCGATTTGATGGCTGTCGGCGTCAACAATGTTAAAAAAGAAATGGAAGAAAGCCTGCGTGAAAGCTGCAAGCCACGCGTTGAGGAGCGTCTTCTTGACATTTTGCTTCCGGGAAGCGGCGACGAAGGCAAAAAAAAGAAAGACAAAAAAGTTTTCAATCCTTTCAATAATGTTTCTGGAGGAGCGGATTTTGATGCATCTCCTGCTGAAGGGGAAAAAACTGATGGCTCGCTTTCAGAATTGAACGCGCAGAACACAGATTTGCCTGAGGCGCAGAAAAAAGACGGGAAAAATGCTAAGGCTGACTCTCAAAGCCGTGAGAATTCCACGAGAGAAAAATTCCGGCAGATGCTCCGTGACGGAAAGCTTGAAGATCGGGAAGTCGAGATGATTGTGAAAAGGCCGCGCTCTGTCCCTGGAATGGAAATTATTGCCGGCGGTTCGATGGACGACTTGCAGAATGGAATGATGGAGCTGCAGAATATGCTTTCCGGTAGAAACCATAAAAAAAAGAACGTCACAGTCCGCGAGGCAAGAAAAATTCTGACTGAGGAAGTTTTGGACTCAATGATTGACTTTGATAAAGTTGCAGACATTGCGCGTGAGCGGGTAGAGCAGAGCGGAATAATCTTTATCGACGAGATTGACAAAATCGCGGCTAAAAATGCTAATTCTTCAGGCCAGGTCAGCCGGGAAGGAGTTCAGCGCGACATTCTTCCGATTGTTGAAGGCTCGAAAGTGAACACAAAATGGGGCGTTGTGGACACGACCCATATCCTTTTTATTGCCGCGGGAGCATTCAGCCTTGCCGCTCCAAGCGACTTGATTCCAGAGCTTCAGGGAAGGTTTCCTCTTCGTGTTGAGCTTGAGTCTCTCACAAAAGAAGATTTCAAAAAAATCCTTCTTGAGCCGAAAAATGCGCTTACAAAACAGTATACGGCGCTTCTCTCAACAGAAGGCGTTTCAATCAACTTTACAGAGAACGCAATAGACCGCATGAGCGAGCTTGCCGAGCAAATAAATTCGAGAAGCGAGAACATCGGGGCGCGCCGTTTGCATACAATCATGGAGAAAGTTCTCGAGGATATTAGCTTTGATGCTGACGAGCACTCTGGAGAGGCGATAAATGTTGATTCAAAATATGTTGATGAAAAGCTGACTGGAGTTGTTCAGGATCAGGATTTGTCAAGATATATTTTGTAGAATCAGAAAATTATGAATGGAGAATGAAAAATCGGAAATTAAAGGAAAATGCCTGAAACTTCAAATTGGAACTTTTGGTTATTTTCCTTTGATTATTGATTCATTAAAATTCTTCATTCCTAATTATAAAAAAAATGGAGAAATGAAAAATGGACAAGTTTTTCAAGATTTCTGAGCGTGGCTCTTCTTTTGGCCGCGAAATTGTCGGCGGAATCACAACATTCCTTGCAATGTCTTATATTCTCGCCGTAAACCCTGGAATTCTCTGTGATGGAACAGGAATGAACTGGGGTTCTGTTTTTACGGCAACTGCCGTTTCTTCTGCCATTGCGACTTTAGTTATGGCTTTTTTGGCGAATATGCCGGTCGCGCTTGCTCCTGGACTTGGACTTAACGCGTTCTTCACTTATTCTGTTGTATTGAGCATGGGATGTTCTTGGCAGCTTGCTCTCACAGCTGTTTTGATTGAGGGAATTATTTTTGTAATTCTTTCTCTTTGCGGACTGCGCGAGGCAATCATCAGCTGTATTCCGTCTTCATTGAAAAAAGCTGTTTCAGTTGGAATCGGTCTTTTTATCACGATTATCGGTCTCGCTAATGCTCAGCTCGTTTCTACTGACACTGGCACTTTGATTGGCTTTGTTAATTTCAGCATGGCTCACAAGACAGCGATTGTATTTACTCTTGGTCTTATAATCACAATTGCCCTGTTTATTCTTAATGTTCCTGGCTCAATTCTGATTGGAATCGTTGTTACAACAATCATTGGAATTCCGTTCGGAGTAACTTCAATTCCTGAAAATTTCAAGCCTTTCTCTTCTCCTGCTGCTCCTCATTTTATGGCTTTTGACTTCAAAGGAATTTTCTTTGACGCTTCTGGAAATCTTTCCGGAGTCGTTTTCGGAAAATTCTTTGTGATTTTCTTCACTTTCCTTTTTACAGACTTTTTTGACACTGTTGGAACTTTGGTTGGCGTTGCGACTCAGGCGAATCTTACAGACAAAAAAGGAAACATTCCGAACGCAAAAGGCGCTCTCTTGGCTGATGCCGTAGGAACTGTTGCCGGTGCTTGTCTTGGAACTTCAACTGTAACTTCTTTTGTTGAGTCAACATCTGGAGTTGCCGCGGGAGCAAAAACAGGTTTAGCCTCTGTTGTAACGGCGATTTTCTTCCTTCTTGCTGTTTTCCTTTCTCCTCTTTTCGCTCTTATTCCTTCTTGCGCGACAGCTCCGGCTCTTGTTTTTGTCGGCTATCTTATGATGAAATCTGTCGTTGAAATTCCTTTCAAAGATCCGACAGAGGGAATTCCTGCGTTCATTGCGATTATGGTAATGCCTTTTGGCTATTCAGTTGCAAAGGGAATCGAGTGGGGCGTGATTTCTTACGTAATCTGCAAGCTCGTAACGAGAAAATTCAGGGATATTCCAGTTTTGACCTTGGTTCTTGCGCTCGTATTCATTGCGAACATGATTTTCGAGGCAGTAAAATAATCAAAAATAATCAGGAATTTTGCCGGCAGATTTTACTGCCGGTTATTGCGGCTTACTTTATTTGTCCACATAATTCTTGATTTTTATGGTCTTGATTCGGAGCGAAAATTGAACGAAAATAAAACCGAATCATGACCGATGTTGAGAGACTTGAAAAGCTGATTTTTGATATTTTCTCTTTGGAAAAGAAAATCAAGGTTCGTTCAAACACGAATAAATGCATTTCAGCTCTCAATTCAGGAACGGCTAATTCTAATACCAATTATTCAGAAACTGAGTCTTTCAAAACTAAATCCGGAATTTATTCCGGGGCGCTAAATCTTTTTGCGTTAAATTTCATAAAGCGGCTTGAGAGGCTTTCTAAAAAATTCAAGTCAGATATTCACACAATAAACGAGATTGCGGAAAAAATTAAGAATATCGGCGAAGCGAAAAATTCAGGCTGGGCAGGACCTTACTCTGAGCTTGTCGCGCTTGATTTTTACTCTCAGTTTTCAGAATTTTTCAATCTTTCCTACATAAACATTTTGCCTGTTTCGGAGCATAAAAAATCATTGCCGGCTCTTATTGGCCATAAAGAGACAATCGATATTGATTTGTGCCTTCATTTTAGACATTACGATATTTTTACCGATGTAAAATCATTCAACTGCATTCATCAGAATATTTTGGAGGAAGTTTTTGATTCTGTTGAGGAATATGCGCTTCTTTCGCTGAAAAAATCCGTGATGATTGGCGCGGACAACCTTTCAAGCCTTGACTATTCCGACGTGAAAAAAAATCTTGGCTATGAAAAACGAAAAATCTACTCGTCTCTTGTTTCTGCTGTGGCTGGCGGAAAAAGGGTCGTAAAATACGAGTCTAAATCTGGAATCAGTTTTACGTTCAGAATTCAGTACACGAACACGATTGAAACCGTAACCGAATATTCACCGTTCGCAATGGCCGAGGCATACAAATTCAAATTCTTGGATTACGGCTCAAAACTTTTGGACAATGAATATTCGATCATAACGATGGTGAAAAATCCTTGGTTCAATAACGAGACAGTCGATTTCGGAGATTTTAACAACATGTTTTACCGTTCTCTTGCCCGCCGGACGTTCATTGAGCTGAACAGAATCGACGATAACGCGTCTGAGCATTCTTCAGCCTATGCGGGCACAAATTTAAAAGTGAGCGATGTCGCAAAAAATCTTGCCGGAATAATCTTCATTGATGACAAAAGCGCGGAAGAAAAAACGGCGAAAAATCTTTACAATGCGTATTTTTATCTAAATCCGAATTATAAGAATCGAATTCCGCTTTCAATCCGGAAAATTGAAAAATATTTTAGAAACCGCCGCGAGATTCAGATTCAGGATTTTGACGATTTTAAATGGGATAATTACTGATTTTTCTGGAAAGCGTTGTGAAAATGAAGTTTTTGATGCGGTTTGATATGCCCCCAATAAACATTACGATTTTAAGAACTGCATTGCGTTTTGTGCAATTTTTTCTTTCAAATCTTTCACTTTACGCAATGTTGGCTGGATATTATAATTTTCTTTAAGTTTTGCTGATAAAATTCTACTTTTTACTAGCCAAACTTTATGGGAACCTCTAAAAATTGCAATTTTTAGAGGTAACTTTAAAAAAGCGACATTTTAAGTCTTTATATTTCAAAGACTTAAAATTCGCAGGCATCTGGTAAAAAAGCATTGAAAATGATTTTTTACCAGATGCCCTT
>CAVDRA010000069.1:0-7653 GCA_963611155.1 bacterium
CCGGTGCTCCGCACTCGCTTCGCGCCATCTACCATCCCTGCCCCAAAACAATTTTAGCTTCGGAAATTTAATCTTTTTGCTTAACGTGTTTTTTTAAATTGCCGCATGGTGCGGCTTTTAGATGGCATTGCACCACGCAAAAAAAGCTAAAAAGCAAACTGTTTCCGGACAGAATGTTCCGGACAAAATGTTCCGGACATCCTGTCCAAAGATTCTCGTAAAAAGAAAAATTACAGGAGGTAATTTTCTTTTATCGGCAGAAAATTGATTGACTTTATAAAATTCTGTAATTAAAATGTCTTTCAAGTGGGAAATTGTGGGTGTAAGTGGTAAAAAGTGGTATGGAACTGCTGACAGGTGAGTACCGCAACACTTTGGACGAAAAAGGAAGAATCCTTTTTCCAACAAAATTGCGGAATGAATTATTCAAAGATTCAGAAAAAAATCTGCTCATCATCACGCAGGCGATAGACCGCTGCTTATGGCTTTATACTCTTGATGAATGGAAAAATATTTCGTCAAAGATTATGGAGAGCGCATCTCCTTTCAATGCGAAAAATAACCTTGTGCTTCGTCATTTTATCGGGCCTGCCCAGGAAGTGGAGCTCGATAAGTCCGGCCGGGTTTCTATCCCGCAAAGTCTCAGAGCTTACGCGAATCTTTCAAAGGACTGTGTGCTTCTTGGAATCAACAGGTACATAGAGCTTTGGGATGCGTGTGAATACAGCAAATATCTGGAAAAGAACGCTGAAAGTCTTGCAGATGCAGCTGAAGCTTTGGGCAATATCAGCTTTTAATCAAAAAATTAGGCTGTCTTTTTCAAAAACGTGATTTTATTTTCCGGGCAATGTTGCTGTCTGGAAAGCAAGGGATAGTAAAAAGGTGGAAATCGTTCATACTCCTGTTCTCCTTAACGAGTGCTTGGAATATCTAAGCCCTATAGGGGAAACTTTTGAAAAAAACGCATTCATGATTGACTCTACGCTTGGCGAAGGCGGACATTCAAACGCGTTCTTGTCTAAATTCCCGAATCTTCATATTCTCGGTCTTGACCGCGACAAGGATATTCAGTCGCGCGCGCGTGAACGGCTTTCTGTTTACGGCGGCAGAATGGAATTTTTCAACGGCTGGTTCAATGATTTTTATAAAAATTATCCTGCCGGAAAAGAAAAGCCGGATATTATTCTTTTTGACTTGGGAATCTCTGTTTATCATTATGAAAAATCCGGAAGAGGATTCTCTTTCAGGTATGACGAGCCTCTTGATATGCGGTTGAATGCGGAAAGCGGGGAAAGCGCGGCTGATATTTGCAACAATATGCGCGAGGAAGAGCTTGCGAATATGATTTATCTTTACAGCGATGAAAAATATTCGAGAAGAATCGCGCGCGCGATTTGCGAGGAGCGGAAAAGAGAGAGAATCGAGTCGTCAAAACAGCTCGCGGATATAATTTACAACGCGGTTCCTGGAAATTACCGGCATGGAGCGATTCATCCTGCAACGAGAACTTTTCAGGCGCTTAGAATCGCGGTGAATTCGGAGCTTAGAAGGCTTCCGGAAGCTTTGCACGCGGCGTTCAACGATTTGAAAGTCGGCGGAAAAATGGGCGTGATTACATTTCACAGCCTCGAAGACAGAATAGTGAAAAATTATTTTAGGAATCTTGGAAAAAAATGCGTGTGTCCGCCAGAGCAGGCTAAATGTACTTGCGGCGGAACTCCTTGCGCAGAAATCTTGACGCGCAAGCCTGTTGATCCGAGTAGCGAGGAGATAAAAACAAATTCCCCGAGCCGCTCGGCAAAACTGCGGGTTGTAAGAAAACTTCGTGACGCAAGCGAGATGCATCTTCTTCAGATTGAGCAGGAGGCGATGTAATGAAAAATGAGACAAAATTTAAATTGCTTGCCTATGCCGCAGCTGTTATGATTCCGGCCCTTCTTGTGCTAGACGGGGTTCAGGCGAAGCGTTACGCGAAGCTTCAAAAAGAGCTTAGTGAGCTTGAGGCAAAGCAGCAGGAGCTTGTCGAAAACAACAAAAAGCTGATTTCAGACATCAGCATGCTTTCAAGCTCCGACCGCATTGAAAATCTTGCCGAAAATGAACTCGGTATGCACAAGGCAAAATCTGAGGATATAGTCCGGGTAGAGATAAAATAAAACTTGGAAAAAAAGCTCCGCCACGGATGGCGGAAAAAAGCAAAGAGAGAATTTTCCATTTTGCTGAAAGCTGGGTTTGAAAATTCTCGGAGAAAGAAAAATAACAGGAAGTGATTTTTCTTTCAGCGTTAGGGATTGTAAGGGCGGCGGAGCCGTTCCGACGCGTAATGAAATGAAGCTAGGAATGAAGGCGGAAGCCGGAACCCTGAAAAGCCCGGCCCGGCATTTTGCCGCCGGAGAATAGCTTTTTCCGTGGAAATAATTCCGCCGAAAAGCGGCGGAGCGGGGAAAAGAGCGCAAAAAGCTGGTTTTTAGAACGCAAAATGCAGGGCAACGCCCTGAAAAATAAAAAAATTGACATTCAAACTGGATGGTAAATAAAAAAATGGCAGACACAGAAAGTCTTGAAAATATAAGCAGTCTCTTGAATTTGTCGGACACTTTGAAAGCGGTGGGAGGGGTTCTTCTTTTCGATTTTGACGAGAAGAATTTTTGTTTTACAAGTGTTGCAACTGACAGCCGGAAAGTTACGGAAAAAACGCTTTTTGTTCCGCTTATCGGTGAATTTCAGGATGGTCATGCTTATGTTCCTCAGGCGGTGGGAGCTGGGGCGTCTGCTGTTTTTATTTCAAAACACGCTGATGTAAAAATATTTGCTGAGCTGAAGATTTTTGCTCAGAATCACAAAAATGTAGCCTTTATTCTGGTGGAGAATACTATGCGCGCTTTGCAGAAAGCCGCAGAAGCGTATGTGAGCAAGTTTCCGGCGCTTATCCGCTGCGCAATTACAGGTTCGAGCGGAAAAACAACGACGAAAGAAATTGCTTTGTCCGTTCTCCGCCAGAAATTTTGTGTTGTGGCTACTGAAGGCAATTTTAATTCAGAAACTGGGCTTCCGCTTTCGGTTTTTAGAATCAGAAAAGAGCATGAGCTTGGCCTTTTTGAGATGGGAATGAACCGCGAGAATGAAATCAGAGAAATCGCGGAGGTGTTCAAGCCGGAATTTGCCGTTGTGACGAATATCGGAACTGCCCATATTGGAATTTTAGGCTCGCGTGAGAATATCGCGAAAGAAAAAAGAAATATATTTAATTTTATAGATGAGAAAGGCGCTGCGTTTATTCCTGCGAATGATGATTTTGCGGATTTTCTTTCAGAGAATGTGAAAGGCGAGACTGTCTTTTTCGGGGAAAATTCTGACAAAAGTGTGAAATTTCTGCGTGACGAGGGGCTTGAGGGAACCGTTTTTAGCGTTGACGGCGTGAAAATGCGGCTGTCTCTTCCGGGACATTATAATTTTATGAATGCGCTTGCCGCGGTTGAAATGGCGAAAAAGCTCGGTCTTGACGCAAACGAAATCAAAAAAGGGATTGAAAGCATAAAGCCTCTTGGCGGGCGTTCCCATATCAGAAAAGGAAAATATACGATTCTTGAAGACTGCTACAATGCGAATCCTGATTCCATGGAAAAGGCGGTTGAGCTTTGCGCTGGTCTTGGCGCTAGCTCTTGCGCTAATGCTTGTATTGGTGTTAATCAAAAAGAATGCAAAAAGATTTTTGTGCTTGGAGATATGCTTGAGCTTGGCGCGCTTTCGGAAGGCGAGCATGAAAAAGCTGGAGAGCTTGCCTTAAAAAGCGGCGCAGACTTGGTTGTGCTTGTTGGCGATGAAATGAAAGCGGCTTTTAAAAAGGCAAAAGAAATTTTATCTGAAGAATTCGGATTGTCGGAAGAAAAATTTGTATCGGAAAACGGCGGTTTTGAAAAAAAAGGCTGTCAGAATGAATCTTCTCTAAAATCTCTGGATAAAGAATCTTCTGAAATTGATTGTTTGAAGTCAAAAAAAATTGGAATAAATTCCGGAAAAGAATCCGGAAAAAATTCCGAGACGATAATTGTTCACATTCCTGGAAAAGACGAGAACGCGATAAATGCCGCTGCCAGCGAAATAAAAAAGGTTGCTTGCGCTGGCGACTTGATTTTGCTTAAAGGTTCGCGCGGAATGGGGCTTGAGCGTCTGATTCCGATTCTTGAGGATTCTGATTTAATCGGAAAAGCCGGAGATGAGAAATGACTTACAATATTTCTGCGGACCGGCCTCTGCAAAAATACCGGCAGAGCGACATTTCGATAGTTTTGCTCACGCTGCTTTTGTGGGGAATCGGAATTTTTACGCTTTATGTTTGCTCTTATTCGCTGGCATTCCGTTTTTACGGAGATCCGCTTTATTTTGTGAAAAGGCAGCTTTTTAGTTCTGCTCTCGGATTTGCCGCCTTCGTTTTTTTTGCGGTTGTAAAGTTTGATTTTATCAAGAAAATTTTGCCTTTCGTTGTTATTTTGTCGATTCTTTTGTGCTGGGCGGTTTTCCTCCCGAAAATTGGAATTGAGCGAAACGGCGCTAGAAGATGGCTGAACATAGGTTTTATGACTTTTCAGCCGTCAGAAATGGTGAAATTTATCATGGTTTTTTATCTTGCGAATTATTTTGAAAAGCAGAGCAAGATTGAAGATCCTGATGATAAGACAGTTTTTCCGGCTGTCTTTTTGGTTTTTATAATGATGCTTTCGATTATGGCGCAGAAAAATATGTCAACAACGCTGTTTATCGGCGGAGTTGCAGTCGCGCTTTTTATAATTTCAGGCTCGAAAATTTTCTGGCTTGTTCCTGTGATGTTGCTTTTGCTTCCTGCGGGAATTCTTTCAGTTGTACTTGTTGATTACCGGCTTGACCGGATTGTCGGCTTTCTGGATCAGGACAATATGCTTCTTTTTCAGTCGTCTAATTTTCAGCTGAATATGGCGCGGGATGCTATTTCTGCCGGCGGGCTTTGGGGGAAAGGGCTTGGAGCCGGACTAATGAAAATCGATTCGCTTCCTGAGATTCAGTCGGACTATATTTTTGCCGGCTGGGCGGAGTCGATGGGGTTTTGCGGTGTTCTAGGATATTTTTTGATTCTTGCGCTTTTTACCTGGCGCGGACTTTCCTGCGCTGTCAAGTCGTCTGACAGGTTTGCCGCGGTTTCGGCTTTCGGATTTGTGTTTTCGATTGTGGCGCAGTCAGTTTTGAATATTGCGGTTGTTGTCGGCATTTTTCCAACAACCGGAATTCCGCTCCCGTTTTTTAGTTCTGGCGGAAGTTCAATTTTGTTCACTTTGGCAAGCTGCGGTTTTCTTGTGAACACGTCAAGAACAGCCGATATAGATAATGAGTTTAGAAAAATAGAGATCGCTGATGAAGCGGCTGAATTAAGGAGTTGAGATTTTTATGAGTGATTTTGTTTTTCACAGTTTAGACGGATTTGAAGGCTTTGAAGTAAAAAAGGCCAGAGCAAGAAAAAATAAAAAATCCAACAAGCTCAGCATGGTAAAAATTGCTGTCGCGATTTTCTCGGTTCTTCTGATTTGCGAGCTTGGCGTGTATTTTTTTGTGATTCCATGCATGGAAAAAGTTGACATTTATTTTAGCGGGCTTTCAGCTTATACTCCTCAGCAGATGATGCAGACAATTTCAGGTACCGTCGATAAGACTTTTCTTTCGTTCAGCTCAAGCGAGGCTAAATCTCTTATTGAGACTGTTCCTGGCGTTGAAAGCGTTTCTATTGAAAAACGTTTTCCGAACAAAATTTTCATATCAGTAAAGGAAAGAGAGCCGGTAGCCATGACTTTTGTGCAGGTCGGCGAACGTACGGTGTCTGTTCAGATTGACCGAAATGGAGTATTATTTGCTGCGAACGGAAACACTGCATCTCTTGACAGGACTATTCCTTTAATTTCTGGAATTCCTGTCGAAAATATACCGGAAGGAATGAGAATTCCTCAAAAATATCGTGCCTTGATGGAGCAGATTGCCCAGATTCAGACACTTTCGCAGAAATATTTTGCTGCAATCTCTGAAATTCACGTTATTCCAAAAGAATATGGAAACTATGAGCTTGTTCTTTATCCGATTCATTCGAGAACAAGAATCCTTACCGGAAGACAGCTGAACGAAGAGGCTTTGCAGTACATGATGGTCGCTTTGGATGTTGTGAACAGCCTTGAGCCTAATGTGGCGGAAATTGATTTGCGCTACGGCTCTGTTTCATATAGGACACGCGCATCAGATCATCAGACGTCAGGAGAAGTCGTTGAGTAATGTTGTTGTGGGGCTGGACATTGGAACTTGTTTTGTCCGCGCCGTAATCGGAATTGTTCATGAAGATAGCTCGATTGAAATTGTGGATGTTGCAAAACGGCCTTCTACGGGGCTTTTGCGTAACGGCGCAATCGTCAATATCGAGGCGACGAGCAAGTGCATTTGCGATGTCATAGATGACGCTGAACAGAATTCCGGGCTAGAGGCGAGTTCTGTCATTGTCGGAATCGGCGGAGTTCAGATTGAAAGCATAAATTCAAAAGGCGTTGTCGCAATTTCATCTTACGGAAAAAAAGAGCGCGCTGTAACGCAGGAAGATGTTGAGCGCGTAATTGAGTGCGCGAATTCGATTCATTTTCCTTCCGATAGAAAACTTCTCCATTTGATTCCTCAGACTTATTATGTTGACAAGACTGACATCGGAAAAAATCCGATTGGAAATATCGCCTGCAAGCTAGAGGCGGAAGTTCACATAATAACTGCGAGCGCGACTTCTGTCGCAAATATCACAAGATGTGTCGGGCAGACGATGTACACTCTCAACGAGGTCATGCTGAAAACTTTGGCTTGCTCAGATTCTGTGATGCTTGACGACGAGAAAAAACTCGGTTCAGTGCTGATTGACATAGGCGGCGGAACAACAGATGTGATTGTGATTGTTAATGACGCTCCGATATGCACATGTTCGATTCCTGTCGGCGGAAATATGGTTACAAGCGATATTTCGATTGTGAAAGGTCTTCCGACTGCGATTGCCGAAAAAATCAAGCTGGAAGGCGGGTGCTGCTGGCTTCCGATGGTCGAGACTCATGATGAGGAAGTCATAATTCCCGGCTTCGGCTCGCGCAGTTCGGAACTGACATCGAAAGTTGAGCTCTGCAGCATTATCGAGCCGAGAATGAAAGAAATTTTCGAGATGGTCAGAAAAGAAATCAAGCAGAAACTTAGCGGAGTTCAGTTTTCAGGAAGCATAATTTTGACTGGAGGCGGCTCTGAGCTTCCGGGTGCAGTGGAGCTTGCCGAAGCTGTTTTCAGGACTTCTTCTGTCAGGCTTGGCTTTCCCCAGGGCTACGGCGGTCTTGAGGAAAAATACCGCTATCCTGAGTGGGCTACGGCGGTCGGTCTTATTCTAAGCCAGAAAAGATACGCTGAAGCAGATGAAAAGCGCAGTCATAAGTCAAAGAGAAAAACGTTTGAAAGCGACGAAAATAAGAAAGAGGGCGTTTTTGCAAAATTCATGCGCAAATTTTTTTGATTTGCCATTTTTTTGTTTTTGAAGCTTCATATAAAAAATTTAGACAGCTTGTTGTGAGTGGGAGGACAGCATGGATATTAATTCTATAAAGGTAGTGGAAAAAAGCTCTG
>CAVDRA010000070.1:0-7639 GCA_963611155.1 bacterium
CTTTTTACTCCAGCCGCATCGTTCAATTTTGCCTGAATCAAAAGATTTGTAAAAAAAGGATTTTTTAGCCGGCCGTCATTTTTTTCAGCGGAGCTTTCATTCAGCACGGCAGCTCCTTCAATCCAAAAATAAGGCAAATTCAAAGCCTGAAAAGACGCAAAATCCCCGAAAATTTTTGAAAGTTTTTTTAAAAAAGGCGATTTTAGATTCAGCGTTACCGCATGAGTCAGTTCATGATAAAAAACCGACAAAACCGTGTCATAATAAGATTCCATTTCGGCAGAATCGCTTTCCGCCAAATACAAAACAATCATATTATACGGAAAAGGTGAAAAAAAACCGTTCAAGCTCTCCACGCTTCTTGTAACAGAGACAGGAAAACGCTGATAAGGCTCGCTTCCGAATTTTTGTGTTATTTCAAGATAATAAGAATCAGCAACAGAAGCGATTTTCTTTACATCGTCAAAAGTTTCGCTGCTAAAAATAAAGTCAAAATATTTTGTCTTTAAAACAGAAAGAGTTTTCTGATGAAAAACCTCGCCGCCCACGCAAAACGCAGACGACAAAGCAAAAAAGAGACATAATTCTAAGAGAAATTTCTTCATTCTTGATTTTAAAATTTTGCGCTTGCGGCAACGGCGGCTCCAAGCGTAATGTCGTTTTCCAAAGTTAAAATTTCATAATGAATTCCAAGCTCGCCAGTCAAATAATTTTCAAGATAAGTCTCAACCCTTTCTCGAAGTTTATGAGTCTTATAAAAGGTCGTTCCGTTGCATAAAATTCCAATCGGATGAAGGCAATTTTTTCCTTCGCCAGACATTTTTGCATTAGCGCAAAGAATCGCAGCGGCATTTTTTGCGCTTCTAGTTATAAGCGCGTCAAAAAGCGTAAAAATAATCTCGCGGTCGCCGTCGTTTTCGCAAAGGGACGAAACAGTTCCGTCAGCAAAAGGAGCGTAAAGGAAATCATCCATTTCAATCAGGGAAAGTTTTTTAAGCTCCATGATTTTTTGAGCGCAAAATTCAGAGAGAAGTTTTTCCTTAGCAGCAAAAAGAAGAATCTCAAGCGCAACAGGCCCAAGATAAGCGCCCGACTCCTGTTTTTCAAGCTGATATTGCTTTGGAACAGCACACTTCTTATCCATTGCAAGATCAAAATCAGAAAGCGGAAGTTTATCGCATTTTCCGCTCTCGCAGACAATAATCTGCTTTTCGATTTTTTCGTCCGCACTCAGGCTCACAGCAGGCTGAACATAAGCCGCGTTGACTCCTGTTCCCAAAATAAAGCCGATATAGCTTGAAAATTCTGTGCCGTTTTTTGCGGCGGATTTTCCGGCAAGGAGAGCCGCTTCGGTGTCGTTCAGCAAAACAATTTTCTGGATTTTGTTCCATCCACGGGAATAAAGTTTTTCAGCCAAAGTTTTTCCTACAGGGCAACCTAAAACTTCAGGAGCTTTCACTTCCTTGCTGAAAGCGTTTGGAATTCCGTCTCCGTCTTTCGTAATCTTCATCGCATATGAAAAACAAAAACCGATTCTGTCTGCCTTGTCACGAAGATAGTCGATATTGTCTGCAATCTGATTGAAAAATTCATCTTTAGAAAGCTCTTTTTCAAGTCCAGGCATTCTCGTTTTCTTAAAATCTGAAATCGAGAATTCTCCTTCAGAATCAAAACTGACAAGGCAAGAACGAAAATTCGTTCCGCCAGCATCAATTACAATCACATTTTGATTTTTAGGCTTTTTTTCAGGCGGCAAAATCCAGGTTTTAAACATATCCTGTCCGGATTTTTCTTTTCCGCCGAAAAGTCCAAGATTCATATCGTAAAAAATCCGATCAGTCAAAAAACCGACGGAAACGCCGCAATCAAAATTATGGCTTTTTAGAAAAAGCTCTGCCTGCTTTTTTTTGTTTTCACTCATAAAAATCATTATAAAATAGAAACTGAAAAATTGAAGAGAAAAAATCATCGTTAGGTCAGCATTAGCAACATTACTGAACACAACTGCCAGACAATCAATTCTTGACCGCAGAGAATGTTTTTCATAAGATGAAAATGTGTACACGGCAACAAAAAACGAAACTGCAATCATAAAATTTTTAAGAAAAGAAAATTTCTCCGCCTTAAAAAAAGAAAAATTAATAGAAGAAATCTGCAAAAATGAAAAATCTTTTGACGCACCCCGGCAAGCTGAAAACGCAATTGAAGGCTGCGTTGCAAAAGGTTTTATAACGAAAACAGAAGACGGATTTTTTAAAATCACAGAAGAAGGAAAAAAGCAGATTTAGCGTTTTTTTAATACAAATCGCTGTACTGTTCTGCAATCCGCTCCCAGCTGTAAAGTCTTTTTCCAAGTTCGCCCATTTCGCGTGCGATTTTCTGATAAAGGAATTCTCTGTTATCGGAGGTTTCTGCAGGCTCAACCACCGTGTCTTGTAAATGAGATTCCGAAACAAGGTCAGAATGACAGTTTTCTGAACCAGACGTGCAGATTTTTTTCATAAGATTCAGCAAATCGTCTGAATTTTTCCAGTAGAGGCATTTTTCTTGGGTTGTGGCGCGGTTGTAAACGCAGTCAAAGGCTAAAATCGGAAGCGCAAGATTCATTGCCTCAACTAAACTCGGATTTGTTCCGCCGGCGCTGTGTCCATGGATATAAATGTGCGCATTTGAGCGAAGCCAGTTTACTGTATGTGGCTCGTAGACCGGATCTAAAAGGTGAATATTTTTGAACACGCTGTATTTTTCTTTTAGCAAGCGTCCATAGTCTGACTTTTGCCAGTTACCAACAAATACGAGTGGCTCATTTGGCATTTTAGAAAACGCCTCTAAGATAACATGAATATTGTTTTCTGGCTCGATTCTGCAGACTGTAACAGAATAAGGCTCGCGGCAGAAAGGATATTTTTCATAGAGCGAATCGTCTTGCACACGCGAAACCTGATCGCCACCATAAGCAATCAGTTCAACACGCTTGTTTTTTACGCTTTTTGAATATTCGCACTTTACGTAGTCGATGATTCCTTTGTTGTCGCCGATTATGACATCTGAATATTTTACCGCCATTTTTTCGCTGAATTTTAACAACTTTTTTGCGTACCACTGCCATTTTTGGCGCCGCCATTCAAGACCGTCGATGTTTGTAATGATTTTGCCTTTAAAAATTTTTCTTATGTACGACAAAAACATACATCCGGAAACGCCAAGAACAAGCATAATGTCCGCTTTTTGTGTGACGGCAATCTTCATCGATTTAAAATCGTACAAAATAGAATCTTTGCCGTTTGCGTCCATATCAAGATAAATCAGATTTGCGCCTTTATATGTTTTTAGCCGGGTTTCGTATTTTTTTGCCGAACAGAAAACAGTGTATTCAACATTCTGCGGAGTAAAATCCAAAAGATTATCAACAAGACTTTCAAATCCGCCGTAACAGGCAGGAACTCCGACCGTGCCGATTATAAAAACACGAAGTTTTTCAGAAACAGAATCATTCATTATGCAGCCTCACTACAAGATTTTTTTATATGGGAAAAATTGATTTTTATTGGTATATTTGTGGAAGAGAACGAAGGTATCTATGCAAAGTACATTCGCACTAAAAAAAGACGAACTGAATATGAATTTTTTGAAAGGCCTTAAAAAAATGTTTTCTGGAAAAACTTTAAACATCACCGTAAGCGATTCAAAAAGTGAAATTGATGAAACAGAATATCTTTTAAGCAACGAAGAAACAAAATCTCGCCTTTTAAAAAGCATTGAAGAAGGAAAAGCTGGCAAAATAAAGACATTCTGATTTACTCTTGCAGAACGCATTACCATAAATAACTGCTCGTTTTTCATTTATTGCCTTCCTTCAAAATTCCTGACCGCGTCTTTGTAACACTTTTCAAAAAAATCCATTCTGTAATCCTGACTATATTCATACGAAGAATTTTTTATATTTTTGGCGAATCTCAAAAGTTTTTCCGGCTTTGCGCAAAGCTCATCAATTTTTAATGCAAAATCTTCCGTCATTTTTTCTTGATCCTGAATTTTCACTTTTATGCCTGTAAAATCATTTTGTACAACATCCGCCATTCCGCAGTGGTCAACCGTGATTACAGGCACGCAATTTTCCATTGCCTCGAATAGGACTGTTGTGTTCGCTTCCATTGAACTTGTAATTGCCATTAAATGCGCGTTTTTATACATTTCAAGAACTTTTTCGCGCGGAATTTTTTCTATAAAGGACAATCTTTTCTTTAATTCAAAATCGTTCTGGAAAAGATTTTTCAATTGAGAACAAGCCTCGCCGACGAAAGTACACGAAAAATTCTTTGCCTTGCATTTTTTTAATGCCGCGGCAAGAAGTTTTGCGTTTTTGTTTGTGTCGTTTCTGCCAATCCAAATTATATTTATAAAAGGCGAGCCAAATTTTGCGTCTAAAAATGAATCTGTTATATTCTGCTGTTTTTTAAAGTCAATTCCGTTTTCTGGAAGATAGCGGCAACATTCTTTTTTCAGAAGACGATTTACCATTTTGCCTTGAGTTTTTGTGCAGGCAATCAAGACATCACTTTTTTTTAGAACTCTTTTTATGCGAAAAGAATGAAACTGCAAAAAATTCAGGATATTTTTTACTATGCCGAAAACTTTTGATTTTAACGGGTACGAAGCTAAAAATTCTTTTGGAATTCTGTACATTCCGCCGAACGGTCCCCAGACATAAGGCTTATTCAATTTCCATAAATATCCAGGTTCTCGATAGCCGACAGGAGCCGCAAAATGAATCAAATCTATTTTTTCTAACAGGCCGGATTTTTTTAGATAGCGGTAAATATTTTTTTCCCAGCCCTTAAAAAGTCCATAAGAAAGCCAGCCTAAAGAAAAATGAGAACAAAGATATTCTAAAACCTTGTTTGTCTTATACGAGAGAGTTATAAAATCTACATTAGACATACATTCGTACCCCCCCCCGTTAAATTCCGACAAATCGTTCCACATATAAGAATTGCTTTCCACAAGAACATAAAGATGATGTTTTTTGCTCATCTCTTTTACAAAATTATAGGCAACGGAAAACTCACTGCCCTTGTTTTTTGAAAACCACCAAGTGTGAACTAAAATATTCATTTGTTATTTACTCATCCTTTTTGCTTCGCTGACCGCTTTTTTTACAAGTTTTAACGCTTCTGACTTTTTAGGAGAAATCAGAATTATTCCAATTGCAAAAATCAGAGTCCTTTTTTTTAACTGATTTTTTTCTGATTTTGAAAGATATCCGCAGTTTTTAGAAAGATAAAAACCATTTCTAAGTATGTAAAAATATCTGAATTTTGAACGAAGCGTGATTTTCTTTCCAAAAACCTTTTTGAATGAATCTCCAAGCTGATGCTGAACTTCAATGTCAGGAAAACAAAGTGTCTGGATTCCAAAATTACGGGCACGCCACGAAAATTCAAAATCTACATAATCGATAAAAAGATTTTCTTTCATTCCACCGATTTTCTCAAAAACTTCCCTGCTAAAAATTGTTCCAGATGCGATTGCATGAACTACAGGAATTGCATCGACACCAGACGGAACAGCAGATTTTGACAAGGAAATAGAAACCGGCTCTTTTTGATTTTTTACTTCATTAAAAAAAGTCGGCACATAGATTTTATTTTTGCCGAAGACTTCGATTTTCTTTTTAAAGCTTTCAACATAATTTTCCGGAAAAACAGTGTCTTGGTCAGAAAGCAAAATCCATTCAGAACCACTGGCAAGCGCCGCCTCGATTCCGCGGTTTTGCGCATAAGCAATGCCGTAATTTTTATCAAGCTGAATCTGAATAATTTTTTCAGAGAAACCAGAAAATTCAGAAAAATCAAGGTTTTCCGGGCTGTTTTTTACGATTATGATTTTTACAACTTGCGACAAAAGAGAATAAACGCATTTTTTTAACTGAGAAACGTTCGGGCTGTAGGTTACGAGAATAGAGGAAATGGTCATTTCTTTTTTGTTTCCAGCAATTTTTTTGAACTTGAATACGCTGTCTTATAAATTTTCAAATATGAAAAAAGATTTAGCGGATTAAAAAGAATCGCCTTCAACAGCGTTTTTTTTGTGTTGTACAAGTTTTTATATTTTCTTACATATTCAGGATGCTTTTTTTGCATATAGAATGAATTACGAATTTGATAAAACAATCTAAAATCCGTATGTGCGCCAAATTTGAGAAACAATAATTTTCTTTGGCTGCCAAGATTATGGTCAAGAAAAACATTTTCGCAGCAAAGATTTTTCAGCCCCTTTTCAGAAAAACGCGCACAATAGTCAAAATCAACTTCATCAATAAAAAGCTCCGCATTAAAGCCGCCTAATTTTTCCCATTCAGAAAGTTTCATGACGCTTCCGCTTGTAATCCAGCGGTCTTCAAATTGAAAATCAAAAAAGCTTGATTGTTTTCTGCTCCTAAAAAATTGCTTTAAATTTTTACTTAATGAATAAAGCGAAGAAAAATTCAAGGCCGGCGAAAAGTTTTCATACTTGCTTTCAGATTTCCCTATAAGCGAAACATATTTTTTTAATTCTTTAGAATTCCATGCAGAATCCTGATCCATAGTCATGCACCATTCAAAACCGTCTAAAATCGCTTTTTTACAGCCGACATTCAACGCATTTGCAATTCCGGTATTTTTTCCCAACGGAATATAAAAAGAATTTTTTATTTTTTGAGCCAAACTAGAATTATTTTCTTCCGAATTATCGACGATAAAAATTTTATCCGCAAAATCAGAATATGAGTTCACGTTTTTAATCAAATTTTCAACTTTGTTTGGATTAAACCAGACAACAACGGCACAAAATCTTAATTTCTGCATAGAAAATCGCCTAAAAAAGCAATATTGCAACAAAAAATTTCATTTTTCTTCCTCAATCACATTCACAAATTTTTCAACCGCAGATTCCCAGCTGAATTTTCTGATATTCTCATTTCCGCTTTTTGCAAGTTTTATGCGCAAATAATTATCTTTAATCAGCCTGATGATATTTTGAGCAAGCGCATTCACATCGTAAACTGCCGACAAAAGTCCTGTTTCGCCGTCCGTGACCATAGAAGCAAAGCCGCCGTTATTTGTGCAGCAAACAGCGCATCCGCAAATCATAGCCTCGGCTACTGTGAGTCCAAAACCTTCGCTTGAGCTTGCCGCAATGTAAACTGCTGAATTGTTGTAAATCTGATTGTGAAGTTTTTTGTCAGGGCTTTTGTAATAAGTAAAATACGGCGGAAGATTTCCGGGATTTTTAAAAACGCCAAAAGCCGAAACATGAAGAGCAGGATATTTTTTATGGACAATTTCAAGGGCTGCAAGAGAATCTTCAAAACGTTTTGTTGAGCGCTCGTAATACATCACGCTAATTTCCAGAGGATTCCGCTCCTCGATTTTTTTTGAAAGCGTAAAGTATGAAAAATCCAGACCGTTATAAATGAGCGCCGCATTTTCTCCGCAAGAGCGAACTTTTTCTAAAAGCCACGGAGTTATGACAATTTTTTTCATCGGAAACTTGTAGCTTTCAAAAACTTGGGATTCGAGAAATGGCTCCCATTTCTCGAAGTCCTGTATCAGATAGATACAGGACTTCGAGCCGTCAAGGATCAGCTCGTGCAAGG
>CAVDRA010000071.1:0-7508 GCA_963611155.1 bacterium
GCCGCAACAATTTGTTCAAGCGGACGGCCGTTTGTGTTCTCCCGTCCGGCAACAATTGTTTTGCCGGCTCCGCAAGGAAGCACAATTGTTCCAAAGCCTGTTCCAGGTCCTTTATCGCCTACAATTGACTGTGCAGCTTCAATCTGATACTGCCGCACATTGAAAGTTTTTCCAGAAAGTGTTTTTTCACGAAGAGATATTTCAAGAGGCTCGCCGTCAACAAGCGGAACATCGTCCTTCACAGGCCAGCCGGGCTTTAAAAGCTCCTGTTTTATTGTGCCGCGGTCGGTAAGCGAAAGCCTAAAGCAATGCGCTTTCTCGTTTTCTGAGACTTTGCAGCTTTTCATTAATTCGTCCTGAGGCTCTTCGTACTCGCAGATAAGCAAGAGTTTTTTTCCAATCGCGCTCGCTGCAATTTCCTTGAACACAGGCACGCTTTCAGTAACAAGATAAAGATATTCTTCCTTTATTTTTTCATTCGCCTTTTTTTCAGAAACAGGAACTTCAATCCATGGGGCTGGAACAAGCCGAAGCTTTCCAAAACGTCCGGCAGTCTCGCGTATCCACATTTCCACTGACTGAGGCACATCGTACCGCGCAAATTTATGCAAAACCTCAACAGCGTCATCCGGAGAAAATCCTGCCCCGGAAGCATTCCACAAAGAAAGAGGCGTAAGTCTGTATGTATGAAGATGTTCCGGAGAGCGCTCAAGCTCAGCAAAAGGAATAAGCGCGTTTCTACATTCAGTAGCAAGGGGCGCGTGAACATCAAGAAGCAAAGTTCTGTCGCTTTGAACAATAAGCGGATTTGAATAATTCATAACGGAGAATCTTATCAGAATTTTCAGATTTTAGGAATAAAGAGAATTTTTAGAAATGCGGAAAAAATAAAGCCGGCTAAGCACACAGCAAATTGCAAAACGCAAAATAAAAAGCTAGTCAGTTATCGAAAATTCAGATAAATCGCCAATTTCTTTCAGACCGTTTATCAGGCTGGAAAAATCATCGCAACGCGGCGCTTTCACAGAATAATGAAGAATAATCTGCTTTTCCGCGAGAATTCTGCTCATATTAAAATCTGCGACAATAAATCCGCTTTTAGAGATTGTAGCCTTGACTTTTTGCAAATCCACTGCGTCATCATCAAAAACAAGATGAAGCGACTTTAACCGTCCAGCCGGAAAATGCTTCTCCTCAAATTTCTCGAGCAAAACTAAAGAAAAAAGCGAGACAATCACAACTAAAACCGCAGGCAGATAAACCCCGCCGCCAAGCGAAAGCCCGACAGCCGAAGCAGTCCAGATAATCGCCGCAGACGTCAGGCCTTTTATATTGAATCCCTGGCGCATAATCGCGCCGCCGCCCAAAAAACCGACGCCCGTCACCACTTGCGCTGCAATCCTTGTTGAGTCTCCGCCAGAGCCCAAATATCCCATATGAACTGAAACAATCCCGAACAAGGCAGAAGAGACAGAAATCAGAATCAAAGTTCTCATTCCAACAACCTGCTGGCGCACCTTGCGTTCAAATCCCATCAAAAATCCGGCTGCGAACGCAAGAAAAATTCTCAGAAGATAGACAAGGAAAAGATGAAAGTTAAAGTCAATTTCCATAAAAAATTCCGGAACCAAAATAAAGACTGTTTATCTTTCGCGAAGAAATGCAAATCAGAAAAGACCGAATCCGCCTGGATTTCTCGCTCCGGCTTTTATCCAGCTGACTTTCTGTTTTGCCGAAAGCGGCTTTCTTAAAGCGTCAACCGAGTCCATATATTCGCAAAGCCAAACGGCAAGAGCGCTGTCGCGTCCGGCCATATCATTTGTGTAGTCGCAATTCACAAGAAGCGGAGTGATATTCTCGCTTGGAACAAGCTCGGCCGCCATGTTTTCAGCGAACGCCCGGAAAGCCCCGCCTGCCGCCGCAATCAAAGAATAGGAAAGCTGAACAGCAGAGTTTTTTAGCGAGCTCGAGGTTACATACTCACAGATTGTCGGGTTTGATTTATACAAAAACACAATTTTTCTTTTTCTCTGAAGATTCCGCGTGTATCTTGAAACAAGCTCCTGAGCCAAATATTGGTAGCTTCCTATAAGCTCTTCCATGATTCTCGCGTTTTCGTAAGCCGAGCCGATTTTTGAAGCAAACAGGCCTTCGTCAAAAACAAGGACAGTCTCATCTGCGCCGCCCTCATTTTCACTGTTCAAAACAAACGCGCGAGATGACAGCGCTGAACCTCTGTTCCAGGAAATCGGAGTTACATTTTTCGGAAAATTTTCTGCGATCAGCTGATCATCGCCGCTTTCATCTGCTCTTATTCCGCAGCTTGCCATCACTTTTCGTCCCTGAAAAACCGCTCCAGAAGCAAAATCTTTTCCGTCCGGAAGCTCTTTTCCCGCAAATAAAATCGTCTTAGCCATATTCGTAATTATACCATAATCAAAGTGATTTTGATATAATCACAGCCCTATGAAAGTTTGGATAAAATATTTAATCGGCACAGTCTTAGGAGTGCTTGCGGCCATAGTTCTTCCGTTAAATTTGCCTAGCGTAAATTCTTTTGTTTCAAATACGGCAGAACTTGCAGTACGTTTCGGTCGTTACGCAGTGCTTCCGTTTCTTGTTTTTGGAGTTTCCTCCGCATTTTTCAAACTGCGAACAGACAGAAAAATCATAAAGACAACGTTCTGGACCTTTGCAGCTTTGATTGCCGGCACTTTGATTCTCGTTCTTCTCGGTCTTATAACGATTCTGATATTCAAATTGCCTCGGATTCCAATCACCAGCGAAAAAATGAACAGCATTCCCCAGCTCAATCTAAAAAGCCTTGTGATGTCGATATTCCCATACTCAGGCTTCGACGCCCTTAAAAACGGAGACTATCTTCTTCCGGCTTTTGTTTTTGCGGCATTCGCAGGAGCCGGCTGCGCTTCTGACTCTGCAGCCTCCAAGCCAGCGGTTCAGGTTCTTGAGTCGCTGGCAAAACTTTGCTACACAGTTCTTTCTTTTTTTGTTGAATGGATTTCGGTTGGAATGATTGCAATTTCATGCTACTGGATTTTGCAGGCAAAGACAGTTTTTGCCGCTCCGACTTTTCTTCCGCTTTTTGCAATGCTTCTAGCTGATTTTATTCTTCTCGTGGGACTCATCTACCCGCTTATTCTAAGGCTTTTCTGCAAAGATTTAAGGCCGTTCCACGTTCTTTACGCAAGCATATGTCCGATTCTTGTAAGTTTTTTCTCAGCCGATTCAAATGTCTCGCTTTTAGTTGCAGCCCGCCACGGAAAAGAAAGTCTCGGAATCCACGATGAAGCCGGAAACTTTTCATTTCCTTTATTTTCAATTTTCAGCCGGGGGGGAACAGCGCTGGTAACTTCAATCTGTTTTGTAACAATTCTCCGTTCTTACACAGATTTGGGATTCACAGTCACAGATATTCTATGGATTTTTGTCGCTTCAGTTTCCGTTTCATTTGTATTGGGAATGCTTCCCCAGGGCGGAACTTTCGCGGCACTGGTCGCAATCTGTTCAATGTACGGACGAGGATTCGGAGAAGGCTACCTTCTTTTAAGAACCGCAGCTCCGCTTTTGTGCAGTTTTGCGGCGGCGTTCGATGTAGTCACATGGATTACAGGAAGCTACATTGTCGCTGTCAAAACAAAGATGATTGAACATCAAGACTTAAAGCATTACATCTGATTTTCTAAAACCGCAGAAATTTCCGGCTCCGACAGCGAAAAAGAAATTTTTCCGTCATCCTCGACAAATACAAGGCTGATTTTTTCGCCAAAGAGATTTTCAGCTTTGTCTTTTAGCTCCAGGGCTCTTTTTTTCCCGGCGACAAAAAAAGCCGTGCTTAAGGCATCCGCCACGATTGATTTTTTGCAGGCAACGCTAATTGACTTCAATCCCGACTCCGCCGGAAAACCGGTTTCTCCATTCAAAATATGATGGTAACGCTTTCCGTCCTGAATAAAAAAACGCTCGTAAACACCGCTTGTCACGACAGAGCAAGTTTTTTGAGTTTCAGCGCTAGCGCCAAAACTCAAAACAGCGCAAGGCTCGCCGGCGGGGTTTTCAGGATTTTTGATTCCGACTTTCCATTTTGAATTGTCTTTTTTCGATCCAAAAACAAGAACATTTCCGCCAAGGTCAATCAAGGCGCGGCGCACATTATTTTTTCTGCAAACCTCCGCGGTTTCATCCGCCGCAAAACCTTTCGCAATCGCCCCGAAATCAAGAGACATTTTGTCATCATTAAAAAAAACAGTCTGATTTTTCTCGTCAAAAACAATTTTACGCCAATCGCAGCCCGTTTTTGCAGTTTCAATTTCAGATTCAGACGGAACTCTCGCGTGTTCGGTATTTATTCCCCAAAGTTTTATAAGGCTTCCAAGCGAAGGATTAAAATTCCCGTCAGTAAGCAAGGAAGTTTCAAGCGAAGCTTTCAAGACAAAAGCAAAATCATCGCTTATTTTCACAGGAACTTTTGAAGCGTTTTTGTTTACAAGCGAAATTTCAGATTTTTCCTTATTCACGTTAAATTTATCATCGATTTCAGAAAGGCGATTTTCAATCTCAGCATAAACCGATTTTTTTCCGTCATCATAAAGATTTATAAAACAGACGGTTCCTAAAGACTCGTAAAACCGAGGCGGGATTTTCTTGCCGCAAGATACAAAAACTAAAGACACGGCAAAACAGCAAAAAGAACTAAAAACTTTCATCAGCTTTTCTTCCATATATTTTTTCGGTTTCCAAAGTATAAACGCCTTTTTCCCGGTAAACCACGAGAGGCGAAATTTCAACGCTTACACTATTGTTTTCATTCCGTTCAATTCCGAATTTTTTTTCTGCCAGACAATGAAACAAAACCATTTTAGCGTCCTCGCTTTCAAAAGGCTTAACAAATCTGTAATTCTTGATTTTCAGTCCGGAAGATTCCAGCGCGGAACAAATCTCTTCAAAACGTTCAGGCCTATGAACCATAAAAAAACTTCCGCCATTTTTCAAAGCAAAAAAAGCCGAATCAAGAACATTTTTTAGGCTGCAGCAAATTTCCTGGCGCGCAATCATTCTCTCAAGATTCAAGCTCTGCCTGCCCGCCGAAGGCAAAATATAAGGAGGATTGCAAGTTACAGCGTCAAAAGAATTTTCATCATAAAAATTTTCGATTTTACAAAGATCGCCGTTTTTCACTGAAATTTTATCTTGAAGATTATTAAGAAGAATAGTCCGCCTGGCCATATCAGCAATTTTCTCCTGAATTTCAAGAGCGTAAAAATGAGCCCCGGAATTATTCAAAAGAATATTTTCAGAAGAAAAATTCTCATCACGCAAATTCCGAGCTTTTCGGGAAAGGGCTTTTCCGCAAAGCAAAAGAGGCACAATTCCGTTTCCGCTGCACAAATCAAGAATTTTCAGTTTTTTTCCATCAAAATCAATGCGGTCAAAAGCGAAATCCGAAAGAAGAACCGCATCCATTCCAAAACAAAAAAAATTCTTATTCTGTATAATCTTAAAATTTCTGATGTGGAGAGAATCGATCCGCTCGCCGTCTTCAAGAGCAATTTCCATTTCATTATTCTAACAAAAATATGCTATCATTAAAAACCTAAAAAAATGCTTTTTAAAGGTGAGTTTTATGGAAGAAATGAAAAATATTGATGACAAAAAACTGATTGAGCTTGCGCTTGACGCGAGAAAAAACGCTTACACGCCGTATTCAAAATACAACGTTGGAGCGGCGCTTCTGTGCGACGACGGGAAAATCTACACAGGCTGCAATGTTGAAAGCGCATCATATCCATGCGGAATTTGCGGCGAGAGAAATGCGATGTCAACAGCAATCGCCGACGGACACCGAAAATTCAAGGCAATCGCGATCGCAGGAAGCTCCGGGCAAATCTGCACGCCATGCGGAATGTGCCGTCAATTTATGTACGAATTTGCTCCGCATCTACGGATTCTGTGCTGCTCAAGCAACGGAAATCACATTGAAAAAGACCTGTCCGACCTTCTTTCACTCGGATTCGGCGCAGAATCAATGGAATAAAACCGCCCCGCAAAATCCTCATGCCCCTGTTTTTTGCTTTTTTATACATATTTTCTACACATTATAAGCAGAGTACTGATTTGCTTAGTCATCACACCGCTGATTAGTCTTATCAGCGGTGTGCAACACGAAGTGTAACACGGAATGTTACATGGAGAGAAGGTGTTCTATTGTGCCTTACTCAAAGGCAAAAGGCGAACACACAAGGCGAATGCCTATGCTCGGGTACCGCAGCTGGGCACTAGAAAAATCCTCGACATCTAGTTTGCAATAGTCAGCCTCATCATCGCAACTACCACCACAGCGATATCGATGTTCTCTTCCGTAAAAATCAAAAACCCACTCATTAACGTTGCCACACATATCATACAAGCCATAACCATTAGGCTTTTTCTGTGCAACAGGATGAGTAGTTTCGTCACTGTTATATTCGCACCAGGCAACTTCACATATTTTATCACTTCCGGCATATTTGTAATTTTCACCGCCCTTTGCAGCATAAGTCCATTCATCATAAGTTGGCAGTCTAAAACCGGAAGCATCTGTATTTTGTTCTATTTTTTTCTGTCCAATTGAAATTTTTTGATGCGGAGTGTAATCCCACTTTGAAACATCAGTTTCCCCATCTACAGAATATACAGGCATTAATCCTAATTTTTCGCTTAATTTATTACAAAAATAAATTGAATCATACCAGCTAACCCTTTCAACAGGATTATTTTCGCCCTTTTCCATACTTGGATTTTCACCCATTATTGATTCATACAGTTTCTGAGTTACCTCAGTTTTCATCATTAAATAATCTTTTTCAGGAATTGCAATAAAACTTTCCTTCAACATATTTTTTAACTCTGTTTCTGCATTTGACATTTGTATTCACTCCTTTTGAAAAATATTTTTCCGTCACCCAAAATTTTACTTCAACTTCGCGTCAAAGTAAAATTGAAATTATACACAATTCTAAACTCCTAGTATCTTCATCTTCATTTATCAAGATTTTTATACTAAAATCACTGTATGAATATCCGAAAACTTCCAATCGGCATACAGAGTTTTGAAAAACTTCGTCTTGGCGAATATCTGTACGTTGACAAAACAGAATTTGTTTATCGTCTCGCAAATGAAGGCACAACTTATTTTTTAAGCCGTCCGCGCCGTTTTGGAAAAAGCCTTTTGCTTTCTACAATGCGGGCATATTTTGAAGGCAAGAAGGAACTCTTTACAGGACTCAAAATCAGCGAACTTGAAAAAGAGTGGATAAAATACCCTGTCTTCTATTTTGACTTTAACGGGAAAAAATACGATTCGGCAACTTCTCTTAAAGAGGTTTTGAATTCTCATCTTGAAGCATGGGAAGCGATTTATGGAGATGAAAAAAAAGACCGCAGCCTTGAAGAAAGGTTTAATTACCTTCTTGAAGCTGCCCACAAAAAAACAGGTCTTGGCGTTGTAGTTC
>CAVDRA010000072.1:0-7331 GCA_963611155.1 bacterium
CCTGTAAGTCAAGAAAAAGGCTTGTTTCTGAAAGGTAAATCTCGTCGATGCTGAAGCTTCCTGCCGCGCCGTTTTCCGCGTCATCTTCTGAAATTTCATTTGTGACAATTTCAATCGTGAATCTCGTGGGAATCACGCTGGTGTCGATGCAGGCTGTATTTTCATATCCGTTTGCTGAAACTTTCTTGTCTTTGAGCGAGACTTCAAATTTTTGCCATTCCGATGAAATTTTTTCTGGCGGAAAAGAAAATTCAGCTGCTGTTTTTGTTCCGTCATCATCTTTTGTGTCGAAAATAAAATTCACGGATTTAATGAAGGACGAGCCGAGCTTAAAATAAAAGCACAAATTTTTGTAATACGAGAAATCCACCGCGGAAAAATATTTTCTGAAAATCAGGCTTTGCTCGTCGGAGGCGCAGGTGAACTTAAAGTCAAAAGTCTGGACCGTGTTTTGCGAGCCGGAATTGAAATCCTTTAATTTTGATGAAGAAAGCGTGAAGTCTGAGGTTTGTGTCTGGGAGATTTTGACGTTCTCAGGAATTTCCGTGATGAAAGAGCCTGCTTTGCATTCGTAAGGTCCTATGAGAATTTCTCCATTTTTGTTTGCTGCGTTTACAGCGCTGTTTTTTGGAACTGCGATCAGCCGTGCGCTGTAGCCTGATGAATTTGCGAAAAATGCCCTGTCGGAGTCTGAAATCGAAACTCTGACAGTCTGCCAGCTTGAAGAAGCCGTGTTAAAGCTTTTTAGAACATCTTCGCCTGAATTTTCAGAAATTTTCCATGTCGGAATTTTATCATCATCCTCAAATGAAAAATCGTCGTCGCTGCTCACTCCGAGCTGGAGATAGAGGTCAAAGTCATAAATATCCCCGCTGATATTTTTTAGAGCGATTTCAAAAACGCTTGAAAGGGAAAGTGAAGATTTAGCTTCTGTTAAGGAAACTCCAAGAGCCGCCCATTGCGTTTCCGAGACCGAAGAGGAATCGCTTTCAAAATTCCATGCGAAAGGAATCGCGTATCCTGAAATGCCTTCTGTCTTGAATCCTGACTGCGCTTCTTCCGCCATGTTGGAGTTTGATTTTAGTGTGGGAAAAACTTCATCGTCTGAGCGGGAATTTAAGCTCGGCGTGAAATCTTCAGGCAAATCAGCTCCAGCGTCTTTTTGAAGATAGCTTGTCGTGCTGTCCGTGTCGTCCATTCCCAAAATTCTGTATTTTCCAGTCGTGTTTATGTTTTCTAAAGTTGCCGCCATGGAATTTTTTACGCTTAGAAGCTCGTTTTTGTATTCGATTCCGGCTGCGAGTGTTCCGTATGAAGGGCTGGAATATGATGAATCCGCGAAATTCTGATTTTGGCTGTATGAAAATCTTCCTGATGAGGAAATATCTGCGCTTAGATTTTCTGAAAAGTCATACTTGAATCCTGCCGCCGCCGCGAAAGAGGCGTTTTGCGCATCTTCAGACTCTTCCTGCCATGTTACAAAAATCTTGTCGGTGCTTGAAACTGCCGATGAAAGCGAAACTGCTCCTGTAGAAGAGTCGTAGCTTGCGCCTGAGTCTATCACGCTGTTTTTGTATACAGTGACAGTTCCGGGAACGGCTTTTGTTCCAATATCTAGCCTTGAGACTTCTGAATAATTTCTGACGCGCAGAAGCAGGTCATTATTTGAGCCGTATCCGAGATAAATTCCAGGATTTGATTTTGCGAAAGGAAAACGGATTTCAGCATTGGCAATGGAAGCGCCGGCTCCGGAATCGGAATTTTCCTTGAAGACATCGATGTATGTGTGGGTCTCGTCAAAAAAATCCGACGGATAAAACGCCGTCTCGTCATCGCTGATTACAGCTGAAAAATCCGAAGAGACGGTTCCGCTGTAGCTTGAAGCGACCGCCGCATCATCAGCGCTTAAAATCCCAGCGTCATACCGGCTTGCGTTTTGAAAAGGCGAGAATCCGGAAGGATGCTGCAAAAAAAGGACTTCCTCAGAGTTGATTTCTCCGGAAAAATTATAGAAGAATTTTTCAAGATTCACAGATCCGAAAGCGCTTTGAACGTCTTTAAGAAAATCTGAAAAATCTTTGTCTGTTTCAGAGAATGGGCAGCTGAACGAAACCGCCACAGAGGGAAGCTCGCCGTTTTTTCTGCTTGCCTTTGCGTCTTTAGAGAGCAGAAGAAGATTTTGCGATGAGACAACTAAAAATTGCGCTGAGCCGAGCTTTTTGTATTTTCTTCCTTTTGAGTCTTTGTAATTTCCGTCCGACGACTGCACATAAACCGATTTTATCGATTGCGCGAGATTTTCTGACGGCAGAACATACTGGCTTCCAGTGTTGTAAGATGAAAGCTGAATGCTGTTTGTTGAAACGGCGTTCATTCCAAACCATGTCTTGCTTTCTGTTTTTAAAAGGTCGTATCTGAACGCAAAATCCGATCTCCATTTTTGCCCTTTGAAATTTAGCGAAAAACCCGGCGCCTGATTTTTTCCGCCTCCTATTCCGCGCGAAAAATCGTCTAGAGCGTAAATTTCAGGAAAAACGATTCCTCTGTTTCCGATTCTTAAAGACCTTAAATATCCTTTTCCGTTGTAGCCTGCCGCAACGGTATTTTCTTCAAATCCGTCCGCAAAAGCCGCCTCAAAATAATATTTTTTATTTGCCTCAAGCCAGAGCGAGAGATCGACATTTTGAGAAAAAACTGGAGACGAGAGCGAAAGAGATGGCGTCGTGCCAAATCCGAATGAATAGCCTAGCGAGCTTGAAACAGAGCTTTTCCAGTAGCCTTCCGCAAGAAAATCGATTTCATTTCCGAAAAAAATCTTGTTGAAAAGCGAGCTTTTTTCTCCGGATTCTTCAAGCGGAAGATTTTCTGTGTCAAAAACGATTGCGGCCGCTCCGTCCGCTTCCCTTGCTGTGGAAGTGGAAATCGCTTGTGCGTCTGTCCTATTTCCTGAAAGCGAAAAAAACACAAAAAAAAGCGAAAAAATAGTCTCTTTTTTTAAAAGCCTCGCCTTTGTGATTTTTAACGAAGGATCTTTTTGCTGCGCTTTTAAAATCGCCTGCTCAAGCTTACGTTTTTTTTCTTCTCCAAAGTCAAAAAGCTCTTTGCTCCGAGGTTCTTTGTCGTCTTCAAGGTTTTGCAGGCATACTCCTAAAAGCCTGATTGACAGCCTGCTGTTGTGTTTTTTCGCAAAAAGGAATTTTATCCGTTCGAAAAGATCGTCTACGGAAGAAACATATCTTTCCGAGCTTTCCTGCACCGAGACTGTCGAAAAATCCTCGTATCTGATTTTGAGCGAAACTGACTTGCTCCGGACTTTTTCTTTTAGCGAGCGGAACATGACTGTGTGGCAAAGCTCGAGAAGCGCGGTTTCAATCGCGTACAAGTCTGTAAGGTCGAAGTCGTAAGTTGTTTCCGCGCTTAATGAGCGGTTTTTTTGCTTTGAATTGAAATCTTCATACTCGTTTCCTCTGACTGCGTTGTATAAAAAAAGGCCGGCCGCCTGTCCGAAAATGCTTTGCAAAAGTTTTTGCGAACGGCAGAAAATATCTTTCGTGCTTGTGATTCCGTTGTTTTTCAGCTTCTCCTGTGTTTTTTTTCCGGCGCCCCAAAGTTTTGAAAGAGGCAGGCTAAGCATAAAATCCTGCTCTTTGCCGTTTGGAATCTCAAAAAGACCGTCCGGCTTTTTTATTCCTGAAGCGATTTTTGCGCAGTATTTTGTCGAAGCGATTCCGATTGAGACTGTAAGCCCCGTTTTCCCGAGAACTTCTGCCTTTAGCTTTTTTGCGGCGTCAAGGGGCTTTCCAAAAAGCTTTTCGGTTCCAGTCATATCGATAAAAGCCTCGTCAACAGACATTTGCCTTACATCTGGAGAATAATTATAAAAAATTGACATGACTTCGCGCGATTTTTCATGATAGCGCTTCATGTTCGGTCTGACGAAAATTCCTTTCGGACACTGTTTTGCGGCCTGGAAAACCGGCATCGCAGAGTGAACTCCGAATTTTCTGGCCTCGTAAGAAGCTGTTGACACGACTGCGCGCCTGTCGCCAGGCAAACCTCCCACAATAACAGGCTTTCCTTTGTATTCCGGGTGGTCTAGCTGCTCTACAGAAGCAAAAAAAGCGTCAAGATCAACATGAAAAAAAACTTTTTCCACTTTTTTTATCCCTGCCTGCGTTTAGTTCCTGTTGACCCGCCATCTCTTAAAACTGCCGGCTGATTTTCCATGTTTTTTGGATTTGTGAATGTGCTGGTCTTTTCAAAAAGAATTTCATCTTCATTATCGCTTTTGTAGAAAGCCGTTACTTCGATTTCTGCGAATGAGTCAGGCGAAGCCGCATAGTCAATTGTTATTTTTTCTGGCGGATAGTCAGGAACTACAAAAGTCACTTGCTCAGCAGTCTTCTCGTTTTCTGACTTTTCAGAGACAAAATTATAGGAATAAATCGAGTCATAGACAGGAATTTTGCAGTCAAGACTTCTGATTTTTACAGTGTACTTGAGAGCGCTTTTTTTCGATGTGATTTTTATGTGATTTGTGCTGAGCCCCGAAAATTCATCTTGTGAAATCGCTACCGAGCAAAATTCTGATGGAGAATTTTTGATTGAAATTTTTGATTTTGCCTCTTTTTCCATTGCCTCCTTGTAAAAAGCAAAATGGAGAGCCTGCATCAGGAAAACACAGAATGCGAGAATTGAAGCCGTGGCCGCGATTGCGTTCCGCAGAAGTTTTAAGGCTGAATATTTTTTGTTTTTATTGAAAATTTCAAGGCGAACAAGAATTTTCAGCCAGATTATCTGGAATGGAAAAAGCGCGAGCGAGACAGAAAAGTTCCCTTTGAAATTGGTGAAAAGAAGGCCGGAAAATTCTTCGCTAGATGTTTTTTGTAGAATGTCGGCGGCGTAAGGAACAAACGGCAGAATCATCATAATAAGAAAAATTATAAGGCTTGCAAGACTTTTTCTTTTTCTGAAAATGAAAATCAGGATGTACTCGGCTCCAAAAGGCACGAAAAGCAGAATGTCGCGAAGGGAAAAGTAGAAAATGTTGAAAAGCGCGATAAACTGGATTATATAGCTGTAAATGAAAATATCTGCCGGAATTTTTAGAACATTGTGAAAGGCGTACATTGCTGTGACAAAAAACATTGCCGCGGTAATTTTTGCTCCGAAAATCGTGACTGGATTTAGAAAAGCTCCGCCGGAAAATTTTTTCAAGAAAAACTGCGAAAGCAAAAGCCCTGAAAGAGAGAGAACTAGAGAAAGCGGAATCATATAAAGATTTTTGAGCAAGTCATACTTGTTTTGCTCGCCTTGTTTTCCGGTAAACGAAATAATACAAAGCGAAAGAAGCGTTATTACCGCGAGAATCACGCAAATTAGAATGCAGGAAAATTCATTCAGGACAATAGGCCTCAAAGGATAATTAAGCGGCATAAAAACATAGTGCTGCTCCCATTCATTGCTTGCTGACGCATCGTAAGACAAAAGAAAATTTTTTATAAGGCTAAGTCCGTCTTTTACTGAGCTGAACGAAACTGAAATTGCCGGAATCTCATTTATGACAAAATCGTTCAGCCTGATGTCTCCGTTTATGAATCCGAGACGATATAATGAAGAAATAAGATTCGGAAACGAATAGTTTTTTTCGGCGCTGTAAAAAGTTTCAGAAAGTTTTCTGCAAAGCCAAAGCGGACTTGCCGAGCGGAATGCGCCAGTTAGAATTGTGTCTGGCTTGCTTTTATCAAAAGAGACGGAAACTGCGAATGACTCATCTGGAGAAGGCAGATTTTCTGCGAAAATTCCAGTTCCGGAAAGTCTTTGCTCAATGGAATCTGAATTATCTTGAATTGCTGGCGTTGTCAAGGCGGAAAAAAGAATTGTCAGATCATAGTCAAAACTGATTTTTTTTATATCTGACAAGAACGAGATAAATTCGTCCTCATTTTTGTAAAAATCTTCCTGCGTAAAATCCAGAATGGCCGCGTTTCTCAAAGACTCCTGTTTTTCCTTTTTTGAAGCCTTGCTTTCTGAAAAAAAATCAAGATAGATATTTTCTGCGAAATTATCCTGGCCTGTAGGCGCGAGCCTTTGTGTTGCCGGCTGAAAATTTTGCGATGCGAGTGTTTTTTCAATATGCACGGAAAGAAAATTACCTGAAAGCGGTTGCCTTGAAGCAGAACTTTCCCGGGTTTTATATTCTTGTTGTGTTTTTTGACCTGTGGACGGCGAAGGTTTCGGCGAAGAAAGGGCAGACGGAAAAAGTTTTTGGGAGGCACTGAAAAACAGGCTGAGAGCCAGAAAAAAAGCTGCCGCAAAATGATTTTTTTCCATGCCTTTAGAATATAAGGAACCCTTGATTTGTTCAATGATTTGTCAGTTTACAACTAGAGTTATTTATAATACAATACTAATATTAAAAAATCGGAGACTTTACATGCCAGCAAAAAAATTTACTTTAAGCTTGCCCCTCAAAGTCATTCTGACAGAAGAAGGCACTTCCTATTTTATAAGCAACAAGAAAAAACTTCTGAGAATTCGTTTGGCAGACAATGTTGAAGAATATGGAATCTCGCTGAATCCTTTTTCTCCTCAGTCAATCCAGAACATGATGATGGTTGACTACATTTCTAAAATTGAAATATCAATGTCAGAGTTTGTTTCGGTCCGGCAGGAAGTAATGGACTTGTCGAAAGTGATTGTCTATTCAATCCTTTATAAGCAGTTTGACCGCCAGGTTTTTTCCGACTTGATAAAATGCGATTGTGTAAGAAAACATAACCGGACACATCCGAACGAGCTTATTGATGAGCGCACAAAAATCGAAGACCGCCAGCTTAGGGCGATTATTGCAAAAAAAGAAGCTGCAATACTTGCCGCAAAAAAGATGATTCTTGATCCGGTTTGGAAATCAATCATGGAAAACAAGGATTATTCAATTGAGGAGCGGAATATTTATCTTTTGATGACAGAAAAATTCCTTAACAGAATGACTTTGCTCAACTGGTATATAATCCTGAAATTCTTTAAAGATCAGGACGCTTTTGCCCAGATTAATATTGCAATCCGTCATCTGTTGCAGACTTACATGGAAAAATCCCGTGTTGCCGAGTATATTTCGATACTTTTGATGGAGCTCGCGCTGAATGCTGAGAACCAGAATCTTAAAAAAGAAGCCAAGAAAATGTATTCCGGCGTTGACGACATTGATGCGCTTATGTTTGATCCGGAAGTGCGGGCAAAAATAGTCTCGCAGCTGAAGGCTAACCACGAGCTTGTAACTCTTTCGTGGAAACTTGGCGGTGGCTCTACCGCAATCGGAAAGCAAGGCC
>CAVDRA010000073.1:0-7131 GCA_963611155.1 bacterium
GTGGATATCGTTATTCTTGACGAGGGACACTTTTAATTTTTTAGTTTGGGAAAGATGTTTTCCGGTTCGCCTGTGGTTTTTGCCCTGACGGTGATTTTTTAAGGAGATTTTGGTATGGCAGATGAAGATGATGGTTTAGGTCTTGATGATGGCGGCGCAGATGCTTCGGCTTCTGCCAAGAGCGGAAAAGGCCTTCTTATTCCTGGACTTTTGAAATGGGTTGCGATAGGGCTTGGCGCTGTTATCCTTATTGTTACCGTTGTTATAATCACGACGAAAATTGCCGGCGGAAATAATTCCAGTGCTCCGTCTTCAATTCTTATGACTGAGGATTACACTCCTACACGCGAAATTTTGGACTGGTATACGTCTCTTGGTTTGATTCAGACAAAGACAATGGAGGCGAATCCTGCTTCTGTGCGCGTGGATGTTGTTCTTGGCTATAAAAAAGAGGATAAAGCGACTTCAACAGAAATTACTCAAAGAACTGTTGAACTGAAAGATTTTTTACGCCGATATTTTACACAGAAAACAGCCGAGGAGCTTCGTCCGCAGAACGAGGAAAATCTTAAAATTGAAATCCGCAATGCGATAAACGATTCGATTCTCAGCTCTTCGAAGATAAAAGATGTGCGCTTTTTGACGCTGGATGTAATCCAGAATTAAAAGACGATTAGCTATAAAAAGGTGGAAGAAAAGACATGAACGAGGTTCTGTCACAGGATGAGATTGACCAGCTTCTGCAAGCCATAAGTACCGGCGAGTCTGGAGCAGATGATTTTAAGCCTGTTAGCGACACACGCAAAATTAAGATTTATGATTTCAAGCGTCCGGACAAGTTTTCAAAAGAGCAGATCCGTACCGTTCAGATCATGCATGAAACTTTTGCGCGTCTTACAACAACATCTCTCTCGGCTCAGCTGCGGTCCCTTGTGCACGTTCATGTAGCTTCGGTGGATCAGCTTACTTACGAGGAATTTATCCGCTCGATTCCGACGCCTACGACGCTTGCTGTAATCAATATGGATCCTCTAAAAGGAAATGCGGTCCTTGAAATCGATCCTGCGATCACATTCAGTATTATTGACCGTCTGTTCGGCGGAACTGGACAGGGGGCGAAAGTCAGCCGCGATTTGACAGATATTGAGCAATCCGTAATGGAAGGAATTATCGTAAGAATTCTTGCCAATATGCGCGAGGCATGGACACAGGTTATAGACTTGCGACCTCGTCTAGGCCAGATTGAGACGAATCCTCAGTTTGCTTCAATTGTTCCTCCGTCTGAAATGGTCGTTCTTGTGACTCTTGAGACAAAGATCGGCGATGAGGAAGGAATGATGAATTTCTGTATTCCTTACCTTACAATCGAGCCGATTGTCTCCAAGCTTTCTTCCCAGTTCTGGTTCAGTTCTGTGAGAAGAAGCTCGACAACGCAGTATCTCGGCACTTTGAAAGAAAAACTTTCTGATGTTGATATGGATGTTGTCGCGGAAATCGGCACAATAAACATTCCAATTCGCGATGTGCTTTCGCTTCGCGCCGGAGACGTTGTGCGTCTGTCGACCGTAAGGGTGGGCGATCCGCTTGCGCTTAGCGTTGGAAACGAGAAAAAATTTTACTGTCAGCCTGGTGTTGTCGGCAAAAAAATGGCAGTACAGATTATCGGCAAAATGAATCAGAACGAATCTGACGATTTTGAAGAATTATCCGTTGAAGGAGATGAATCTTATGAGTGATGGAACAATATCTCAGGACGAAATCGATGCATTGTTGAAAAATGTAGACATGGGAGGTCTTTCATCAGGATCATCTTCCAATGTCAAAATCGATACAGCCGCGCTTGAAAAATTTGCGGATTCAATAAAGGAAAAATGCGTCACAAGTCTTAACTCGATGACAGGCGCGTCTTTTACGGCAGAAAATCCTACCGTTGAGGCTATGGGCAGAGACCAGCTGTTATCAAAGCTTCCAGAAATGGTTGTGGCGGTAATGGCTGATTTTAACGCAGGCTTAAAAGGAGATCATCTTGTTCTCCTTCCTCCTGAGTTCGCGCAGAAAATAACAAGCCTTGTAAACAAAGAGGAAAATGCTGAGCTTGACGACATGGCTCTTTCTGTAATCGGTGAATTCGTCTCGACACATTCCGGAGCGGAAATCACAGAGCTTAAGTCGATAGCCGGACTTGCGGCAAATCCTCCTGAGGCAGTCCATGTGCCAAAGGCGATGGTGAGAATTCCACAGGGAACTTTCGCTCTCTTTTCTTATCCTTTCACGCTTGACGGACAGGCTTACACTATGTGGGAAGCTGTTTCAAGCGATGTCGCGAACGGAATTGCGGTTGCTCTTGGAGGCGGCGAACATGCTTCTCCGTCTGGCGGGGCTTTGAATGCGCAGGATATGGCTTCGATGGCAAATCTTGCCGGAGGCCAGCCTCAGATGAATATGGGCGGATTTCAGCAGCAGCCGATGATGGGCGCGCAGCAAATGGGGATGAATATGGGCGGATTTCAGCAGCAGCCGATGATGGGCGCACAGCAAATGGGAATGAACACTCCGACAGTCCAGTCTTTGCAGTATCCGAACCTTGTAGGCGGAGCTGCTCCTAGCACAGAGCAGGGAAATATCGGTCTCATCATGGATGTAAACATGGAGATGACTGTAGAGCTCGGCCGCACAAAGAAGCAGATCAAGGAAATTCTCGGAATGGGAGAAGGCACAATCATCGAGCTTGACAAGCTGGCCGGCGAACCTGTAGATATTCTCGTGAACCATAAGCCGATTGCAAAAGGCGAGGTTGTCGTAATTGACGAGAACTTCGGTGTCCGTGTTACCGAGATTCTTTCTCCGGCGGAACGTGTGAGCAATCTCCGCTAAAACCAAATGTGAAAAGTCTTAAAATGCGCTTGTCGTTTTGTAAAAAGTATTCGACAGGTGCATTTTTTTTTGTTATAATCTGCCTATTGTCAAAAGTGGGTGGAAAGATGGCAAAAATACTTTCTCTTGGAAAAATCAGGGCTGTTGCTCTTGTTTTTCTATTTTGTCTTTGCGGAGTTTCTTTCGCGCAGAATAATTTTTCTGATAATAAATCCGGGTCAAGCAAAACTGAAGCCGTGCAAAAAAGCGATTCTGTTTCTGAAAATTCGCCGGCTTTGCCTGTGCAGAACCAAGCTCCGTATTGGAGCGTTTCCGCGCCTGAAAATCAGTCTAAAGCGCCTTCGAGCTTCGCTCTTTTTCTTCGCATGGTTATTTCGCTTTTAATTGTAATTGCGCTTGTTTATTTTGTAGTTAAGATTTTCAGAAAAAATTCCGGTTTTGCAGATTCTGACGACTCGTTTTTGCGTAAGGTCTCACAGATTTCAATCGGGGCTGGAAAATCGGTCCAGATTGTGACGTTGCTTGAGAATGCTTATCTGATAGGCGTTACTGACAGCAATATAAATCTTCTTGCGGAAATCAAGGATAAAGAGCTTGTTGACTCGCTTAACCTTATTGCGGACAAGAATCAGAAAGTGAGCAGGCCGAAATCATTCGCTGATGTGCTGGATATTTTTCTTGCTAAAGGCTCAAAAAATGGAAACGCTTTTTCCGACAGCGCGCGGCACGTTTCTGACATGCTGAAAAATCAGCGCGACAGATTCAATAGGGGAGGGGAAGAATGAAAATGAACTTCCGCCGGCCAAAAATCCCTGGAAAAATCGCTTTTTTTGCCATTCTTTTTTTGATTTTAGCCTCGCCCGTTTTCTCGCAGAGTTCGCAGAACAGAAATTTTCCTAGGGGAACCACGCAAGGCACGACTGAAATGAACGGGAGCGTGCGCGCTCTTAATGTGCCGAATGTAGACATAAGCATTACGCAGCCGCGCTCGGGAAGCGAAGTCGCGTTCAGTGTTCAGCTTTTGCTTTTGCTTACAGTGCTTACTCTTGCGCCAAGCCTCCTTATTTTGACAACATGCTTTCTGCGTTTTTCGATTGTGCTGGATTTTATAAAGCGGGCTCTTTCTTTGCAGCAAGTTCCTCCGACAGCCGTTTTGAACGGAATTGCGCTTTTTATGACGATTTTTGTGATGTTTCCGGTTTTTAGAACGATTTATGGAAATTCGATAAAGCCGCTTTCCGACGGCCAGATTGGTCTTGAGCAGGCTTATAGGGAAGCGGAGGCTCCGCTGCGTGAATTTATGCTTAAGCAGACTGTGACTCAGGGAAGTGACGGCGGAATGCAGTCAAAATATATCTCGGCGTTTTTGCAGATGGCGAATCTTCCTGCGCCGAATGGGCCTGAAGATATTCCGACATACATAATTGTTCCGGCGTATATTCTTCATGAGCTTACGGTGGCATTTAAAATCGGAGTGTTCCTTTATATCCCGTTTATCGTGATTGATATGGTTGTGGCTTCGATTTTGATGAGCATGGGAATGATGATGCTTCCGCCTGTTCAGATTTCGATGCCGTTCAAACTGATGCTTTTTGTTCTGGTTGACGGCTGGGGACTTTTGACACAGCAGCTTTTCCTCTCGATTGTGAGATAATTTTTGAAAAACCGGGGCGCTGTTCGCCAGCTTGCCGGGCGGGAAGAGAATGTTTCCTGTGAAAAAAGCTGTTTGGGGCGTTGCGGGCGCTCCCGCAGAGGGGGTAGCGTAAAAGACGACAAAGCGGAGAAAATCGTAGCGGCTCGGCTTTGGAGCGAGGGGGAGACTTTCCCCTTTTTTGTGAATTTTTCGGTTGTGGATTTTAAATCTTGAATTTAGAAGCGAGGAGAAAAAATGAGTCTTGGAATGATTGTCAGCCTGATGCGCGGCGCTGTTTTTCAGGTTTTTATTTTGTGCGCTCCTGTTCTTGGAGCGGCGCTGGTCGTCGGATTGATTGTCGCGATTTTTCAGGCGACAACTTCGATTCAGGAGCAGACTTTGACTTTTCTTCCTAAAATGCTTGTGATTTTGATTGTGCTTGCCTTGATTGGCGGCTGGATGTTTTCGATGCTTTCAAATTACACGGTGAATCTTTTCTCTCAGATTCCAAAGCTTGCAAGGTAGGTTTGATTTTTGATGCTGGAGAGAATTTTATCGTTTGCGCCTAGCTATCTTCTGGTTTATGTGCGCTGCTTTGCCGTTGTAATGACGCTTCCTCTTTTTTCGGTTCGCTCTGTTTCAAAAATGGCGAAACTTGCTCTTTCGGGCTATATCGCTTTTATCGTCCTTCCAAATGTTGATTTGTCTGTTTATTTTCCGTATTTTGGCTCAAACGGCGCTTTTTCGATTTCATATATAATGCTTTTGATAGGCGAGGGGCTGATTGGAATTTTAATGGGATTTTATGTAAGCCTGATTTTCTCCGCTTTTTCGACGGCCGGCCAGTTTTTTGCGTTTCAGATGGGATTTTCCGCTTCCGAGGTTTACGATGCGCTGAGCCAGGTTGAAAACCCTCTTATGGGACAGTTTTTTAATCTTGTCGCAATGCTTGTGTTTCTGCAGTCGGACTGGGCGCAAATTCTTTTTGGAAGGGCTTTTATTTCCAGCTTCAAATCGTTGAACGCTCTTTCGTTTCTGGCTAATCAGGAGTCAGTTGTGAAGTTTTTGCTTTCGGGTCTTACGGACTTGTTTGCTGACGCTTTTATAATTGCGCTTCCGATAATGGGCGTTTTATGCCTTATTTCTGTAACGATGGGAATCCTCTCAAAGGCGGCGCCTCAGATGAATCTTTTGAGTGAGGGATTTCCTGTCATGATTTTGACTTCTTTTTTTATAATCGCGGCATTGATGCCGGTACTCTGCGATTTCTTTAACCGGGCGATAAGCGCCGGGTTCCATAATCTTGAGAATCTTTTCGCGTCGGTTTCGCAAGGAGGCTCGTGATGCCGTTTGATGAAATTGACCTTCAGTGGTTTGCCGCTGAAGACGAGGGCAGAACAGAGGAGCCTTCGGAGTATAAGCTTCGCAAGGCCCGCGAGGAAGGCCGCGTGGCAAAAAGCCAGGAGCTTTGCGGAGCCCTTGTCATGCTTGCGACATCGATCGTTCTTGTTGTGTTGGCGCCATATCTTTGGAAATGGCTCGAGGAAATCCTTGTTTTTTATTTTTCCCATATAAATGAGCCTGAGCTTCTCCAGAAGCGCTTTTATGCGCATTTTGTCTTGAATCTTGCGAAAATGGTCTTGCCTCTGTCTCTTGTAGGAATTCTTGCCGCTGTGCTTGCCAACATAGTTCAGAACCGCGGTTTTATTTTTTCGACTAAGCCGATAGAGCCTCAGTTTTCGAAGATTCTTCCGCGTTTCGGCCAGTATTTGAAAAAGACGCTTTTTTCTTTTGAGGGCGGATTCAATGTCGCAAAGTCCTTCGTGAAGGTTTTTGCCGTCGCTCTCATTGCCTTTTTGATTATAAAATCAAATGTGCCGAAAATCCTTGCGACGCTAAATGCCGGAAATATCTATAATGCCGTCGGAGGAATATGCTGGATTGCGGCGAAAATTCTTTTGACTAGCGCTGTTTTTTTTCTCGTGATTGCGGTTCCAGATTATCTTGTGCAGAAAAAACAGTTCCTTGAAAGCATGAAGATGACAAAGCAGGAGGTCAAGCAGGAATACAAGGAAATGGAGGGAGACCCTGAGGTTAAGGCTCATCTTCAGCAGGCTCAGCGTGAAATGATGCAGCGGAACATGCCCCAGCAGGTCGCGAAATCTGATGTCGTGATCACAAACCCTACTCATTTTGCAGTTGCGCTCGCATACGATGCGATGAAAGCTGACGCTCCGCAGGTTATGGCAAAAGGAGCGGACGAAGTGGCTTTTAGAATCAGAACTTTAGCGGCGGAGAACAATGTTCCTGTTGTTGAAAACAGGCCTTTGGCGCGTGCTCTCTATGCAGAAACAGAAATCGGTGATACAATACCTAGTGCTTATTTCAGCGCAATAGCCGCTGTGTATACGCATTTGGAAAAATTTAGCAATAACAAAAAGTAAGCTGTTTGGGTGGGGATTTAAATGGCTAATAACGCAGGCTTGGGAAACCGTCTAAAAAATTATTTTGGGGATATTCAGAATCATCTTGTAGCATCTTTTGCTGTCATAATTATTTTGATGCTCTTGCTGCCAGTTCCGGGAATATTTCTGGATGTGCTGATGATTTGCAATATCGCGCTT
>CAVDRA010000074.1:0-7085 GCA_963611155.1 bacterium
GCACTAATGCTGCACGACCACGGCTCAAAATTTTCGATCGGAAAAGAAAAAATGGTAAAGCCTTTTGACTCTAATCCGGCAGACGAGCAAAAACTGAAAGAGTCTGCGGCATGGTCTGCAAAATATTTCGACAACACATTTCCTGGCGACGAGCTTGCGAAACGAGGCTATATTGTTCTAAGCTTTGACGCCTTAGGCTGGGGCGACCGCTCTGTTGACGGCTTCAAGACAGCTTCCCAGCAATCGCTTGCTTCAAATCTTCTTAACATGGGAAGCAGCTTCGCCGGAATCATAGCACAGGAAGATATCCGCGCGGCAAAATTTCTTGCTTCATTCCCAAATGTTGACAAAAAACGCATTGCCTGCGTCGGATTCAGCATGGGCGGATTCCGCTCATGGCAGCTTGCGGCTCTAAGCGACGACATCACAGCAGGCGTTTCTGTATGCTGGATGGGAACAATGGTGAACCATATGCAGATTGGAGACGGACAGCTAAAAGGCAACAGCGCGTTCAGCATGCTCCATCCGTTTATCGCGCGCTATCTTGACTACCCGGACGTGGCAGGACTCGCGGCTCCAAAACCAATGATATTTATTGGCGGCACAGCAGATCCTGTAAATCCTGTAAGTGGAACTGAAGAAGCCTACGCAAAAATGCAGAAAATCTGGAAAGCAAACAAGGCCGAAAAAAAGCTTGAGACAGTTCTTGTAAAAGACGGCGGCCACACATTTCTGCCGTCAGAGCAAAAACTTGCATACGACTGGCTTGACTCACAATTCAAGAAATAGGCTTTATTTTTTGAATTTCTGAAATTACCGTCTGGATTTATTTCAGCATTATTTTTATACGTCATTCCGCGGGGTTGCACAAAGGGCGTTAAGAAGCAAACTGCTCACGCCAAACCCGCGGTTCTGTTTTATCCGCGCAATTCTGCAAAACAAGAGAAGCGCACATCAAAATTCATCAGAAAATTTAAAAAAAACGTATGCTTTTTATTTTTATGGAAAAGTATACTAGATTTCACAGAAAATTGATGATTTTCTGTATCACACTAATTTATAAATTGTTCTACCATTTAAGAACGTTGGGTACCGCAAAGCGGCAACCAAATTGGAGGATTAAAAAAATGAAAAAGATTATCGCTACATTGACAGCAATTGCGGCAGCAATGACACTTGGCGCATTCGCAGAGAAATATGTTTCTGCAAACGACCTTGAGCTTGGAACACTCACATCAGAGAAAACTCTTGAAGACGACTTTGTGATCAAGGCTACAGCAGAAAAAACCGTTGAAATCACAAAACAGTCTTCTGACTGCCCGAATTCAGTCGGTGACGAAATTTTCACACAGAGAATCAAAATCGGCGGAGCTGGCTCTCCAGACTTCCGCTCTATCAAGTTCCCTGCAAAAGCCGGCCAGAAAGTAACAGTTTATGCTAAATCTTCTTCAAAAACAGACAACAGAATCGTGGCTGTTCTCGCCGAGGACGGAACTCAGGTTGGAACAGCAGAAGCGGGTGCTTACACTGGAGATATTTCAGTTGGAAGCGTAACTCTTCCTGCTGACGGAAACTATTTCGTAACTTCCGGAAAATCAGGAATCTACATTTACGAAATCATCGTCGAGTAAATAAAATTTTGTTTTAATTTACAAAAGCGTGTTCAAGCTCAGTTTTCTGAATTTCAGGAGCTGAGCTTTTTGTATAAAATGGCAAAAACACAAAAGAGTTAGCGCAGGAGCGGGCGAAAAGCGTTGCCGGCTAAAACGGCAATGAGCCGAGCATTGGCAAAGCCAACCGGACGGAACCTGCGACATGGCGAACCACAAGTTAAAAAAGTGCAAATTTTAAAAGGAGTAACCGATGAAAAAAACATTCATCAAAATGACTCTCGGACTTGCTTTGATTGGAGCAACTGCGGCAGGAGCTTTTGCCCAAAGAGCAAGAAAACCGTGGAACGAAGTGCCGAATCCGAAAATCACTTCGGTTATAACGGATCAGAAAAATCCAAAAACGATTATTGTTAATTTTGAAATGGACACGCCAAGAGACAATTCTGGCGCGGACAAGGCGATTGTTTATGTGTCAGGGCCTTCAAGCAAGACAGCCCAGGTCGGAAAAACCAGAAACAAGGATAAAAAAGCTGAGATTGAGCTTGATGTCTCAGGAACTTACACGATTGTTGTAAAAGGCTACAGAAACGAGGAGAAAACCTCGCACGACTCAGAGCCTGCAAAATACACTTTCACATTGCCTCTCGCAAAGCCGGCTCTTTCACTGTTGAATGTTGGCGATGCGGCAATCAATGCTGAATGGTCTGCCGTTGACGAAGCGACTGGATACATTCTCTCGTACACAGCAAACGGAAAGACAGTCAAAGCCCCGGAAACAAAATCGCTTTCCGGAAAAATCACAGGCTTAAAAGTCGGTGACGTCGCAACAGTAAAAGTTACTGCTGTCCGCGGAAACGACTCTTCAGACTCTGATTCAGTAAGAAAAACTGTAAGACAGGACGCAGAGCGTGTATGGGAATTCACAGAATTTGGAACTTCAACAAATCCTGAAAGAAACCGCTACGAGCTTTTGGACGCAGACAATCTAAAAGTCCGTCTCCTTTCATGCACTTACAATCCGAAAACTGGAAACATTATTGACAAGGGCGGAAAATACGAGTCTTTCTTCGACGGAATGTCGTTCTATTACACAAAAATAGATCCAAGAAAAGAAAACTTTGAGCTTACAGTAACTGTAACTGTTGACTACAACAACCCGATTCCAGACGGACAGGAAGGATTTGGCGTTCTCGCGCTTGACCAGCTGGGAATCGACGGTCAGCCGATGTCTATCGCATACAACAACTCAACTGGAATTATCTCAAGAAAATTCACGACCCATGTAAATGGTTCAAAAAAAGAAATCAAAGACGGAATCGGATACCGCGCTGTAACAGGCTTGACAGAAGGAATCATCTCGCAGGGCGACGCAGCAATCAAGAAAATAGCTTCGAGCATTTACGAGGCGTTCAGCTACGACCAGTCAGCTGACGCTGTAAAAACAGGAGACGTTTACCGCGTAACTCTCAAGAAAGACAACACAGGCTATCACTCAATCTATAAGAGAGCGATTGCGTCTGAGGGAACTGTCGAGGAATATATTCTTTACGACACAAAAAACACAAAGCTTCTCCAGCTTGATCCAGACTGGATTTATGTCGGATTCAGCGTAGCACGCGGATGCAATGCCACGTTCAGCGATGTTGTATTCAAGACTTCTGATCCGAAAAACGATCCTCCGGCTCTTCCAGAGCCTCCAGAACTTGTTCCGCTTGCTGTGACAATCGACTGCCCTTCAACATACACATTAAAGTCTTATCCTTTTGCAATGATTTCAAATGCGAAGGGCACAATTCATGTTGAAGACAAATACGGAAAAGTCTTAATCGACAAAGATCCTGTAGAAGCAAATGTTTACTACAAGAAAAATATCAGCATCAAAACCCCATCGACAAATGACTGGAACATCACATTTGATCCTGAAGACAAATGGCAGCCCGGCGAAAATCAGGTAATTGCCCAATTCAACGACGAGGAAGGAAAATACGAGGAAAACTACAAGAGCGTAACTTATGTTCATTCAGTTTCTTCGCTTATTTTCAAGGGCAAGGAGCTTTACGTTTCAAAAAACGGATCGATTTTCGGCAAGGGAACTAAAGACGATCCTATCGATCTTGACTCGGCAATCAAATATTTGCAGCCAGGACAGACAGCCCTCCTCCTTCCGGGAAAATATTTCCCTACAAAAAATATTGAAATTGAAAGAGGAAACAGCGGAACTGCAAAAAAACGCAAAACTTTAAAATCAGCAGATCCGAAAAACCGCGCAATTCTTGATTTCACATCATATTCAGGAAGCGCAAGCGCGATTAACCTTTTCGGAGACTACTGGATTCTTGAAAATTTTGACATCACAAATTCTCCTGAAAACAGCAAGGGGTTACAGATCGGCGGAAGCCACAACGAAATCAGAATGGTTGACACTTACCTTAACAAAGACACAGGAATTCAGATTTCAGGCCGCTCTACAGAAAGTTTTGATATGTGGCCGCACGACAATCTTGTTTACGGATGCGAGTCATTCGGAAATTCAGACCCTGCGCAGAACAACGCTGACGGATTTGCGTCAAAGCTCACTTCCGGAAAAGGAAACGTCTTCAGAAACTGTGTTTCTCATCATAACGTAGACGACGGCTGGGACTTGTACTCAAAAGTCGAAACAGGCGCTATCGGTGAAGTTCTAGTTGAAAACTGCATTGCCTACGCAAACGGAACAAAGCTTGATCTTTCAGGAAAAGGCGACGGAAACGGCTTCAAGATGGGCGGAGACGGAATCGCTGTAAAGCACATTCTGAGAAACTCTGTTTCATGGGGAAACGGGGCAAACGGAATCACATGCAACTCAAATCCGGCCCTTATTCTTGATCGCGTCACAACTTACGGAAACGCAGCTTACAACATTGCGCTCTACGGAAAAGGAAGCGCGGAGCAGAATCCAAGGCTCTTCGAAACTGACGGAGTTCTTTCGCTCGAAGGCGGACAAGGCGACAACATCAAAGAGAAGCCTGATCTGCTCAAGGAAAACACGTTCTACTTCGACGGCGCGAAAACAAAGAACGCAAGCGGAAAAGTGCTTACTGCAAAAGAATCTTTTGTCCGCTTCGACAGCGAAAAATACTACAACGGCTATAACGCCGACGGAACTTTCAACAGAATTCCGCGCAGCGAAGACGGTGTATTTGATCTTGGAGACTTGTTCAAGAAAACAGATGCTGTTCCGGCAGGAGTCGGCGCAGACTACAACAACTTGAAATAAACTTTTCAAATTTTCAATTTAAGTCCATTTGGCGGGCTGGAAAGCAACATTTCCTGTCCGCCGTTTTTTTTGCTATAATCGCATTATGCGCGAATTTTGCTACAAATGTTTTAGACCAAAAGAAACCTGCCTCTGCAAATACTTGCAGCCGTTTGACCCTGGAATCAAATTCGTTTTTCTTATGCATCCAAAAGAGGCGAAGCGTCAACGGACAGGAACAGGAAGAGTCGCCCATGCAGGACTTATCGGCTCAGAAATTCTTGTCGGAATCGACTTTTCAAAGAATGAGCGTCTTTGCGAGCTGCTTTCGGACCCGCATTATTATCCAGTTCTTCTTTATCCTGATGAAAACGCGTGGAATTCAAAAAAAGAAGGCTTCAAGGAGACTGTCGGAAACCGAAAATTGCTCGCAATCATTATTGACTCTACATGGTTTTGCTCAAAAAAGATGATCCGGCTAAGTTCAAACATTATGGCGCTTCCAAAACTGAGTTTTTCGTATAGATACAAGTCGATTTTCACATTCAAGAAAGAACCGTCGGAAGAATGTGTCTCAACAATCGAAACCTGTTATTATCTGATACGGGAAATGCAGGAGGCTAGAATTGCCAGCAAAAACGCGGATCCTGAATGCCTTATGAGCGCGTTCAAGGAGCTTATCAAGATGCAGCTTCAAAAAGAAAACGACAGAATCGAGGGAAAACTCCCGAACAGCCACGCAAGCGATTTTAAATACACAAAGAAAAAAGATGTTCCAAATTTTTAATTAAGAAAAAATCAAGGGAATCTTCATTTTCATTTTAATTTAACGGGAGTTCGCCGTGAGGCTCATACTCGCCTGCAAGGGCGCCGAATAAAGCCTTGAACGTGAATGGCGAATAGCTGTAGCCAAGCAAAATCGTGTCAGCCCAGCTAAAATTCAAGACGGGAACAGGCGAAAGCACCGACATTATTATGATCCGCTTCCCGGAATTCTTCAGGCGTGAAGCTATCTGCGCGCTTCTCTCGTTTGCCACGCAGATTATAATTGTGTCATAGCTACGCGCGGTCGCCTCGATGTTGTTGCTCATCCAGTCTGTCTGATTCGGGCCAAGCTCGTAATCATACTTGAACTGAGCGCAATCTCCAAAACGTTTTTTTGCCTCATCGAAAAATTCCGGAAACTGATTTTGTCCGGCAAGAAGAATTTTTTCGCCGGAAGCAGGCCTATAAGGAAAATTACCTTTTTTGTGGACTGTAATCGAACGGCATGCCTGAGAAAGGAAGAACTTCTGTCCATCCCTGTCAGGAATTTTCTCATGCAAAGTTTCAATTTCAGGATAAAGAGGGGCTGCATTCTCGCTTTTAAAGTATTCAAGCTTATGAAGAATCACATTTCGTGCAGCGTTTTTTACTTTCTCGCGGAACTCTGAGTCTGTCCGCATTGTCTCAATGTTCAGCGACCAAAGCCGATCATTAAAATCCGCCGTCTTTGAAAAAATTATAATGTCGTTTCCGGCTCCGATCGCCATCTGCACTGCCTTTGAAACCGTTCCGGCAAATCCCCACGCGCCTTCCATCTGCATGTCGTCAGTTATAATCAGCCCTTTATAGCCAAGCTCGCCACGCAAAATATCCGTAAGAAAATATTTTGAAAGCGAAGCAGGTTCTCCGCTCGGCAAAATTCGGGGAAAACTCAAGTGCGCGCTCATGATTGCGGGAATATTGTCAGCAATCAGAAATTTAAAAGGAACAAGCTCCCGGTTTTCAAGCGTCTTTAGATCGATATTGATTTGAGGCAGCTTTGTGTGCGAGTCAAGGCTTGTGTCTCCGTGGCCAGGAAAATGCTTCGCTGTCGGAATAACTCCAGCCGCAATTGAGCCTGCCGTAAACGCGCTTCCCAAGAGACCTGCCGCCTCACAATCTTCTCCGAAAGATCTCGGTCCTATTACAGATGAATTATGGTTCGTGTAAAGATCAACTGTCGGAGCAAAATTCATGTTGATTCCAAGCGCTTTTATCTCCCGGGAAATATAAAATGCGCTGTAATAAGCATCTATCGGATATTGAGACGCGCCAATCGCCATGTTTCCAGGCGTGTCAGAAGTATCGCCCTTCACATGCCGAATCCAGCCGCCCTCCTGATCTGTCGCGACAAAAAGCGGAATCCTAAGTTTTCTGCCCTGCGATTTTTTTTGAAGCGAGCTCACAGATTTCGCAACCAGCTCAGTATTGTC
>CAVDRA010000075.1:0-6989 GCA_963611155.1 bacterium
GCGGAATTTTTCTTCCTGAAAATCTTATTGGACTTTACACAAACGACGAAGCGGTTATAAAAACGGCGGCAAGCTATCTTAAAATTGTAGCGTGGAGCTACCCGCTTATGGCTTTCTCGCTCGCCTGCCAGATGGCTTATCGAAGCACGGAGCACGTTGTTCTTCCGATGGCGACCACCGCGATTTCATTTGTATTGAACGCAGGCGGAAACATGCTGTTTATTTTTGGATTTGAGCCGCTTGGAATTCCAAAAATGGGAGTTGCCGGAGCTGCCTTGGCAACTTTAATATCGCGCATTGTCGAATTTTTCATAACACTGTTTTACGGTCGTGCGAAACATTTTGAAGCGTGGGGAACATTATGCGAGCTGACTGCGTTTTCCCGCCCTTTTATTCTCAAGCTTATAAAAGTCGGTCTTCCGGTTCTTTTCAGCGAAACTTTATGGGGACTTGGAATCACAACTCAAAACTCGATTTTCGCCCATACAGGAACAGACTCTTTCGCGGCGTTCAGCATTACAAACACGGTAAGCCAGCTTACATGGGTTGTCTTTATCGGAATGGGAAACGCGGCGGCAATTATTCTCGGAAAAAAAATCGGAGCGGGAGACAAATCTGGCGCACTTGCTTTCACACGCCGTTTCTGCTGGTTCTTTCCGCTTTTAGGACTTGGAATAGGTCTTTTTCTGATACCACTGAGCTGCCTCTTGCCTTCGATTTTCAATGTTGACGCTTCAATCATAAAAATTGCCCAGCAAATGCTTTTCGTGCTTGTCTTTATGTATCCGAGCCGCGCTTTCAACATGCTTTTGATAGTCGGAATTTGCCGCTCAGGCGGAGACACCATTTTTGCCTCCCTGATCGATAACGGCTGGATGTGGATTTTTGCGCTTCCTTTAGGCTATGCAGCCTCGTTCATTTGGGGGCTTTCAGCATGGCAAATTCTGCTCTGCCTTGAAACTGAGCAAATTTTAAAGACTGTCTGCGGAATCTGGAGAATCAAATCTGGCAAGTGGCTTCACAAAGTAACGTGATAAGAATCTTGAAACAGTCAGACTTGATGCTAAAAATATCTGAAAACTATAAAAACAGGCGGCTGAGCACTCAGAACCGCCAGATACAAAATGCGCTTTACACGCACCAAAAGGCGCATTTTCCCGCCTGGCGCGCAAGGCGGGAAATCATAACAACCCTGGAAAACTAAAATTCATCGTTAAGCCTGCTGAAAATTGCAAAATCATATTTTGTGCTATCAGGCAGAAGATTAAAACACGAAGCGAACATGACAGCGCAGTTCACCTCGTACTCCGCCCACTTCTGAGCCTCGTCAGTTCTGTCAAAAGTTATCAGACCTTTTATATCCTCGCTTGTTCCAAGAATACACTGGATTGTAGATTTTATTTTCCGCGCTTCAAGCACCGCCTTGAATTTCTGCGCGCAGTCAACATCTTCTGGAAAATCGACACGGACGAATCTCGAATTCTTTAGGGCAGTCTTAAAATCACTGGACTGGGCATACAGAGCATTGTCCTGCGAATCATCTTTTTTTCCAGCACAGTAGATTCTCTTCATATCCTCGCCGTAATAGATTGAAATGCCGTTGAGATTGTAAGCTTCCAGCATATGCCGCGTAACATCCTTTATAGCCTTAAAAGGAGCCTCGCTTAAATTGTGCATAAACTGTGCCATGTATTTCAGCTCCTGAATCCCGCGCCCCTGATATTTCACCCCGGAAGTTGACTCGACAGACTTTTTGTAAAGCTCAAGATGCAAGTCATCTCTAAAGAAAATATAGCGGTTTCTGCCCTTATCTTTTGCGCGGTAAAGACAGAAATCAGCTTTCTTGAAAAGCTCGTCGTAAGTGTCTCCATTATCAGGAAAAACAGAGCAGCCGATTGACGACGTAACTTTTAGATCATCAAAAAGGCCGTCAAATTTCACGCGGATATTATTCAAGATTGCCTGAAGTGTTCCGCGGAGAATTTCCTCGTTGTCCATATGGCTCAGAAAAATCAGGAATTCATCGCCTCCATAGCGGCCAACCCTGCCCCTATCGCCAATTACATTTCTTAAGACTTCGCCAGTCTGCTCAAGAACACGGTCGCCTGCTAAATGACCGTACGCATCATTTACCGGCTTAAAATAATCAAGATCGACGATCACAATTCCAAGCCGTTCTCCAGGCACAAACGTTTTCAGTCTATTCACGATATAATCCTGAATAGTCTTTTTATTGTAGCATTTTGTAAGCGAGTCAAACTGAAGCTCCGTTACAAGACTGCCGGTCTCCTGAGACAGAAGATTTTTTGAATCTGAAAGGATCTTTCCAATCATAAAAACGCTGTCTTTGCTGTCAATAAATTTTACGCCGAGAAAATTCAGCTGCTGCATAAGCTTTCCGTTCGTGCGGAACGCGCAGGTTAAATTCTCAAAAAGCTTAGCCGGACATGCCTTCATGTCAGAAACCAGTTTTTCAAGGCAGGAAGTCTGGCTTTCCGGAACGAATTTTTCTTCCGTCATCTGATTTTTCCACTCGTCAATATCTGAATAAAAATCAATAATCCGCTCGCCGTTGTGATAATGATGAATTTCTATCTTGTTTGTTGTCTTCTCATAAAGAAAAAAATAGTCCTCGGTAATGCTTAAAGCAACATTTTTTCTGGCTTCCTCGGAAAAAACAAATTCAAGGTTTGAAAAGACATCCTCATAACACAGCGCACATACTTGCCATTTAAAACCTCGTGGTCGAACAGCACGCGGTTAAGACGATACTCGTCAGTGTTTCTCATGAAATGAAAGTTTTCGTACTGGTCTTTCTTGCCAAGATTCTCGTATTCACAGCTGCCACAGAGAAAACTTTCAAATTTTGTTCTTTCTGACGGAAGAACGAGATCCAAAATTCTCGAAAAACGCCCCCCCCCGCTCAAAATAAATAAAATATTCGCGGTTTCCATCGATAATATCGAAATTTTCGTTCAGATAGATTTTCTTGACTTCATAGCCCATGCCCAAATTATACAGCGAGTTAGCAAGGTATTAAATTTTTTATTTTGAAATATACTGACTTTCAAAAACGCCGAAAATTAACGTCGTGGAACAAAAACTAGCTCAGAAGAACTTTTTCCAAATCCTTGCGGCCTATTTTTTCAAGCGCCTCACGGACAAGCCTTGCGTTTTCACGCTTGTTGAACTGCAAAAGAGCGCGCTGAAGATGACGCTCATGCCCGCCGCGCGCGACATAGACTTTCTCAAAAGTTCCGTCGGGATTTTTCTTTCTCGGATTCAGGCCCGTCCAGTACATGCAAGTTGAAAGCCCTCCAGGTGTCGGATAAAAATCCTGCACCTGATCAGGAACAAAGCCGTTTTTCTTCAAGCAAAGCGCGACTTCCACAGCCTCTTTCAGCCCTGCGCCCGGATGGGAGCAAATGTAATAAGGAACAAGATATTGCTTTTTTCCAAGCTCGCGGTTCAAAGCTGCATATTCACCGGCGAATTTTTCGTAAAGCTCATGATTTGATTTTCTCATAAGGCGAAGAACATTATTGTCGACATGCTCCGGAGCAACTTTCAGCTGCCCTGAAATATGATGTTCTATGAGTTCTCTGAAAAAAGTCTTGTCATTGTCCATCATCAGATAGTCAAAACGGATTCCGGAACGGATAAAAACTTTCTTGACTCCAGGAAGCGCGCGGATTTTCCGCAGAAGCTCCACGAATTCGCTGTGGTCAACTTCCACATTTTTGCACGGATTTGAGCCGAGGCAATCCTTGTCGGGACAGCAGCCTCTGATTTTTTGATACTTGCATGCGTCATGCCTGAAATTCGCCGTCGGACCGCCAACATCATGTATGTATCCTTTAAAATCCTTGTCCGATATAATCTGCCTCGCCTCTTTCAAAAGACTTTCCTGGCTTCTGGCCTGAATTCTCCTTCCCTGATGAAACGAGATTGCGCAGAACGAGCATGCCCCGAAACAGCCCCGGACGCTGGTCATGCTGAATTTAACCTCGCTTAAAGCAGGAATTCCCGTTTTTCCGTTTTCGGCCGGAGTGTCATACATCGGATGCCAGCGTCTTGTAAACGGCATTTCATAGATTTTATCAAATTCATCAGTAGTAAGTGGAAAAGCAGGCGGCTCCTGAACAATAAAACGCGTATCAACAGGCTCTGCTAAAACACGGCCGTTGATTGCGTCTGTATTTTCCTCTTGAATCAGATAGGACTTTGCAAAAAGCGCTTTGCTTTCGTCTGTGCTCTTGCTCACTTCCGCATAGCTTGGAAGCAAAATCGCGTTTTCAGGAATTTCTTCTTCCTTGCTTGTATACCAGACAGTTCCGTGAACGCCCCGGATTTTTTTCGCAGGAATTCCATCCTTTAATTTTGCGGCAATCTCAAGAATAGAATGCTCACCCATTCCGTACATCAGAATGTCGGCCTTTGAGTCAAGAAGAATCGAACGCCGAACAGTATTTGACCAATAATCATAATGGCTTGTGCGCCTTAACGAAGCCTCAATTCCTCCAATGCAAATATCAACTCCCTTATACGCCTGGCGAATCGCTGAGCAGTAAGTCATTATCGCGCGGTCTGGCCGGTGCCCTGCGACGCCTCCGTGCGCATAGACATCTTCAGAGCGGGGCTTGTTGTTCGCTGTGTAGTTTGAAACCATCGAATCCATTGCGCCCGCGCTCACGAGAAAAGCGAGTTTCGGCCGTCCGAATTCCCTGAACGAGTCAATATTCTTCCAGTCGGGCTGCGCCAAAAGTCCAACAGTATAGCCATTCGCCTCCAAAAGCCGGCACAGAAGAGCCGCGCCAAAAGAAGCGTGATCAACATAGCCGTCTCCTGAAACAAAAACGAAATCAACCTCGTCAATTCCGCGCTCAATCAAATCTTGTCTGCAAACAGGAACAAATTCTCTTGCCATTTTTATTAAGAAACTTCTCTAAAATTCAGTCTATACGCGATATAAAAATACGCTTATGAATCCGCAAATTTTTATCGGGCTTACGGTCAAACATGCTTTTATAAAAAGTGCTTGAAAACCGCCCGCGCAAATTCAGAATTCAATTCTAGCAAAAAAAAGCCGAAAATAAAATAATAGTTGTATCCGTTTCAATTTCTAGACTCAACGAGTATCGAGGTCATTATGAGGAAGATTTTCATTCCCGCTTTTATATTCTGCCTGCTTACAGCGGCCTTTGTGTCATCATGCTTTATTGAAGACAATGATTATTTTGACACTGAGGAGACGGTTTCTCAAACGCTCTCTGAAACGCCGATCGCAACGAATCCCGGAAGCACAACCGTTATAAGCATCACTTCATCGCCTACCATCACAGCATCAGTGGCAAACATTTTCAGACAGGCATGCAGCAGCAAAGATTTTACGGAAAACGTGGAAGACGCGGTAAACATCGGACAGATAGTGTCTTCATCAAAATTATCAGGAATTTCATTCACCGACAGTTTTACAGACTCAAAAAAATATTACCGCTACGCGATCAGATACAAAGACGGAGACAGTTTTAAACTCACCGAATACTCTGGCATCGTGGCCGGCGCAGGCACTACAGAGGCGGAGCTCACACCTGCTGCATCTTCAGGAACAACAGCGCTTTCATACGACTCTTCTGCCTACACTCTTTCCACAACTGAAGCGATTACAGTTCCTTCAGATTTTTCGGAAGCGCATCTTGTTTTAACCTGCGGAACAGAGTCCGCATCAGTTCAGATTGGAAGCACAATTTCTTCCGGCACAACTCTTGCAAGCAGTTCTGCAACAGAAAGCCTTCAAAGCGAGCTTCCATCGTCATTTTTAGGAAACGAGACAACAGTAAAATACATGATCGCGGCAAAGAAAGATTCAGACAACGACTCGACAGTTTATTATTTCACAAATCCGCTGACGATCACAGTTCAAATAACAAAAGACAGCACTACAGAAACTGTTGAGACAATAACAGTTCCAGCGGCAAGCGGCTCTTCGTCTGACACAGGCATTTACTACAATTAATCTAAACGAAAAGCAAAAAGCTAAACATTTTTTAAGAAAAGCGCGCAAAGTTTTATATCATATTCAGTTTCTAAAAAATCCGATGAATTTACCACAGCCGAAAATTTTAGAAACTGAAAATCATCATGAAGCCAAAATTCCCTGAATCAAAAGCTCGAGCGTTTCTTTTGTGTCAGAAGCATCGGGCTTTCCAATGACAGCAAGCTCAAAAATCGCGGCTTCAATCAAATCATAGAACATTCCGCTCACTTTTTTTATATCCATCTTCTTGAATTCACCGCGTTTCTGCCCGCCGATTATAATCATGTTCAGAAGATGTTTTGCGCGGAGAACACGGCGGTTTACAAGCTCCTCCGTGTTTTCGCCAGCCTTTTTCAAATTCATCAGATAAACAAGAAGAACGTTGAAAAGCTGACGGTTCTCGTTGCATTCATCCAAAATCCAAATCATGATCCGGCGGAGGCACTGCTCTGCCGTAAGATTTTTCTCGTGGATAATCTCGACAAGCTTTTTTTCCATGCCCTCGGTCATCTGCTTGATGCTCCAGGCAAAAATCTCGCGCTTGTTCTTAAAATAAATGTAGAGAGTTGTCCTTGTAATTCCGCATGAATCAGCGATTTTCTGAAAAGTAACGTCGCCGTAGCCTTCCTTTGTGAAAAGCTCCAGCGATTTTTTTAAAATCTCTTTTCTACGCTTGTCGTGCTCAACAACAATCGCCATTAAATTCTGCCTCTGCCTTTTCTTTCGTCACGGCGAATTTTCGCTTTTTCAGTTCCGTTATAGATATAGAAAGTCGTGTCCAAATTTCCGGCCTTGAGATCTTTGAGAATGCTTGCGTAGCGTCCGATACATTCCTGAAATTTTCTGTGAGATGTGATCACGCCGATTTTCCAGCCGTTAAAGTCGTCAAAAAGAGAGGCCATGTCCCTGTAAAGATTTTCCGCCTCTTCAGCATCTCCGAGACGCTCTCCGT
>CAVDRA010000076.1:0-6884 GCA_963611155.1 bacterium
CAAGTCCGGAATGAAGCGCTGCGTGAGCAAGTTCTATTTCGGAAACAGCGAATTGAAAACTAAAAGATTTTAGAGGAAGATTATGATTAAATTCGAGCACGTTTTTAAGACTTTCAAGACAAAGAAAAACACTGTGAATGCGTTGAACGATATTTCGCTTTTTGTTGAAAAAGGCGATATTTTCGGCGTTATAGGTTTTTCCGGCGCTGGAAAGTCAACTTTAATCAGAATGGTGAACGCTCTTGAAAAGCCGGTTTCGGGAAAAATCTTTGTGAAAGGTTCGGATGTCTCGTCTTTGCGCGGTTCTTCCTTAAGAAAATTCCGGAAAGATATCGGAATGATTTTCCAGCATTTCAATCTGCTTTCGAGCAAGACTGTTTTTCAGAATATCGCGCTTCCCCTAAAACTTGAGCATAAAAACGAATCCATGATAAAAGAGCGGGTTTCTGAGCTTTTGCGTTTCGTTGAGCTTGAGGACAAGGCTGAAAGTTTTCCGGGCGAGCTTTCAGGCGGACAAAAGCAGCGTGTTGGAATTGCCCGCGCGCTTGCCCTGAATCCTTCGATTTTGCTTTGTGATGAAGCCACAAGCGCGCTTGATCCCCGCACGACAGATTCCATACTCGAGCTTTTGCAGAAAATAAACCGTGAGCTAAAAATCACAATTTTGATGATCACACATCAGATGAATGTTGTATCTTCAATTTGCAACAAGGTTGCGGTTCTTGAAAAAGGAAATCTTATTGAAAGCGGCTCTGTAATAGATGTTTTCGGAAATCCGCAGACAGAAACTACAAAAGGCTTTATCAGGACTGTAATAAACGACAGGCTTCCGAAAGAGACTGTTGAATTCTTAAGAACATACGAAAAGCCGCAGCGTGTTGTGCGCCTCCGGTTTGACGGAGAAAATGCGGATAAGCCTTTAATGTCGCTTGCGATTCAGAAATGCGGCGTGAATATTTCTGTTTTGTTTGGTTCTGTAACGCAGCTCGAGGGAAAGGTTGTCGGATTTCAGACTGTTCAGATCACAGGAAGCGAAGAGCAGATTGAAGCTTCCGAACGCTTTTTTGACGAGAACAAGGTTCCCAAGTTTGAAGTGAAATTTTAGCTTCAGGCTGTTGTTCTGCCGGCTATCATGCCGGCTATCATGCCGGTTGAATTTGCCGCGGCTTTCATTGCTATGCTGAATCGTTTTCAGAATTTCTTCGCGGATTTTTGAAATGGCTTTGCAAAGGCATGCCGCATGGTTTTTAGAAAACTTTGAAAATACTGCCTAAAAAACAGGAGAAAATTATGGCTCAGAATCTGATTTTTGGAATTAGCGCGGCTAAAATTTACACTGGAATTTTCCAGACGCTTTATATGGTCGCTTTTTCGCTTCTTTTTGGCTTGGTAATAGCCGTTCCGCTTGCGGTTTTGCTTTTTGTCACACGAAAAGGCGGACTCAAGGAAAACCTGATTGTCTATAACGTCGTTGGAACGGTAATCAATGTGATTAGAAGCGTTCCGTTCATAATTTTGATTGTCTATATAATGCCAGTCACAAAAATAATCGTCGGAACCAGAGTCGGTTCGACAGCGGCCCTTGTTCCGCTAGTGGCTTACATTGCTCCATATCTTGCCCGGCTGATTGAAAGCGCGCTTCTTGACGTTGACAACGGAATTATTGAGGCTGCCGAGGCAATGGGCGCGACGACTTTGCAGACAATTTTTCGTTTTATCTTGCCTGAATCGCTTGGCTCGATTGTGCTTGGAATCACGACTGGAACGGTCGGCCTTCTCGGAGCGACTGCGATGGCCGGAGCTGTCGGTGGAGGTGGCGTTGGAGACTTGGCTTTGACCTATGGTTATCAGCGTTTTAATTTTCCGCTCATGACTTTCACTGTGATTATTCTGATTGTCTTTGTTCAGATAATTCAGATGATTGGCTCTCATTCGGCAAAAAAGGCGAAAAAATAAAATGTCACGCAGAAAAATTTATATTCCTATTGACAAAGTAGGGTAGCAGTTTTTTACTTAAAATTGCCTTTTGCGCGTCTCGCCTTCAATGGCCAACCGCTATGGCGTTGCTTTCTAAATAAAGGCTTTGAACAAAATTTCAAAAAGGTTTTTGTTCACAAGTTTGCGTTGCAAACTTTCTTAATCATTTTTTTTCTCGCTTCGGCCTGAAATTACTTAGAAGTCAACTGGAAAAGTTTCCAGATGGCTTTTTTATGGGAGACTAAAATGTCAAAAATTTACACAAGCGCAGACCAGCTTATCGGACACACTCCGCTTCTTGAGCTTTCTCACATTGAAAAAGCTGAAAATCTTGAAGCGAAAATCATCGCAAAACTTGAATATTTTAATCCGGCAGGTTCTGCAAAAGACCGTATCGCAAAGGCTATGCTCGACGAGGCGGAAGCTAAAGGAATTTTGAATAAAGATACAACTATAATTGAGCCGACTTCAGGAAACACTGGAATCGGGCTTGCTTCCGTTGCGGCTGCCCGCGGCTACCATCTTGTTATTGTAATGCCTGAAACAATGTCTATCGAGCGCCGCCAGTTAATGAAAGCTTACGGCGCAGAACTCGTGCTTTCAGAAGGCGCAAAAGGAATGAAGGGCGCGATTGAAAAGGCCGAGAAAATCAAAAACAGCACGCCGAACAGCTTTATCGCAGGGCAGTTTGTCAATCCTGCAAACCCAAAAGCTCATTTTGAAACGACAGGCCCTGAAATCTGGGAAGACACAGACGGCAAAGTAGACATCTTCGTTGCAGGAGTCGGCACTGGCGGAACCGTAACAGGCGTTGGAAAATATCTCAAGTCAAAAAATCCCGATGTAAAAATCGTCGCTGTCGAGCCTAAATCTTCTGCGGTTCTTTCGACAGGAGTCGCAGGCCCTCACAAAATTCAGGGAATCGGCGCTGGCTTTGTTCCTGATGTTCTCGACACGAAAGTCTACGATGAGATTATTCCAGTTTCAAACGAGGATTCTTTTGCCACAGGAAAAGAAATTGGAAAAAGAGAAGGCATACTCGTCGGAATTTCTTCAGGAGCCGCGCTTTGGGCGGCAATCCAGCTTGCAAAACGCCCTGAAAACAAAGGCAAAAATATTGTTGTCTTTTTTCCTGACACTGGCGACCGTTATTTGTCAACACCGCTTTTTCAGGACTAAAAACTAATAAGCATAAAAAATCATAATTTTATTCTTATCTTTGCGCGGAGCTTAAAAAAGCAGTTTTCATTTTTTTGGAGCTTCGCGTTTTTGTTTAAAAACAATGCCCAGCTACTACGAGTTCGCTAACCGCTCATTGTTGGCTGTTTTTGCAGCCAACAACTAAAGCTCTCCGTATCTGGCGCGGGCGGGTTTTCCAGCAAAACGTTGTAGAAAAAAAGTTTTCTCAACCTTGATAAAAAAAAATCTCGTGATAGGAAAAAACAAAATAAAAAAATCTACAGCCAAAATCTGCCGAATGGTGCGACGCTAGCAAGCGTTGTGTCGCGCAAAAAACGTGGAAATGAAAACTAAAATTAAAAAATCCTCAACCAAAACTGCCGCACGGATGTGGCAAAAAAAGCAAAGCGAGAATTTTCCAAAGGAAAATTCTCGTCAGGAGATTAAACTACAGGATGTAGTTTAATCTCCTGTGATTCTATTGACAGAAACATTCTAAAGTTTATAATTATCCGCATAAAAAGGAGCAGAAAAGCTCCTTTTTTGTTATGGAGCTAAGATAAAAACTGCCGGAAATACTGTCAGCTTTTATCTTTATATACTGCGCATTTTCATTTCAGCGAATGTGCTTAAGAAGCCAATTCTAAAACTGAATTTTTACACTTGGCTTCTTTATGGGAGAAAATCATGAAAAAAACTTTATTTTTTGTCTTGGCTGCGGCTGTTCTTGCAGGATTTGCCGGATGCAATAAAAAGTCAGAAAATACATCATCTGACAATTCTGAAGCTTCACGGAAAGTAAAAATTGGAATCGCAAAGATTGTTCAGCATGTTGCTCTTGACGACATTGAGCGCGGTGTTATTGATGCAGTCAACGCATCAGGATTCAATGCCAGCTATGATCTTCAGAACGCGAACGGAGATGTGAATACCGCCAACCAGATTGCGGCGCAGTTCAAAGACGAGAAAGTTGATGTTGCTGTCGGAATTGCGACTCCTGTGGCAGTCGCTCTTGCAAACACTTTAAAAGATACTCCGGTTGTTTTCGGAACTGTAACAGACCCGCTTGGCGCAGGCCTTGTAAAAACTCTGGAGCATGGAGAAGAAAACGTTACTGGAATGAGTGATGCGCTTCCGTCTGTCGAGCACATTAAGCTTTTCGCAGAGATTGCTGGAATCAAGACATTGGGATACATTTACACGGCAAGCGAGGACAATTCTGTCTCATCATTGAAACTTGTTGAAAAAGGCGCCGCAGAAGCAGGGCTTGCTCTGGTAACTCAGTCAATTTCAAATTCATCAGAAGTAAAGCAGGCTGCCGAGGCAATCGTTGACCGCGTTGACGGAATTTATCTTACAACAGACAATACAGTATTTAGCGCGCTTCCAAGCCTTGTTTCTGTTTTCAGCAAGGCTAAAAAACCGATTTTTTCCGCTGACGTTACAGGCGCAAAAAACGGCGGATGTTTTATGGCTTCGGGATTCAACTATTACAAGGCTGGATACGCTACCGGCGAAATGGTTGTTCAGATTTTGAACGGCACGAAGCCTTCCGAGCTTCCTGTAAGATTTATGACAAAGCCTGATGATTCAGACTTGCTTTTTGATCTCGATTCTTGTGCCGCTTGTGGAATCACAATTCCAGATGAGTATTTGGCTAAAGCAACTTATATCATCAAAGACGGCAAGCTGACAGAAAAATAAGCTTGCGTTAACTCTGTCGTTTTCCTTCTGTTTTTTCAGCTTGAGCGAAAACTTGGAAAACGGCGGAAATATGTAAGGAAACAATTTTGATAGAAACAATTTTTATAGAAGGAATTATCTACGGAATCATGGTTCTCGGGCTTTTTATCTCCTACAGAACCCTGAATTTCTGCGATATGACAGTTGACGGCGCATTTCCTCTCGGCGGCTGCGTTCTTGCGGTTTGCCTTGTAAATGGAATTCCGCCTTTTTGTGCGGTTCTTCTCGCTTTTCTCGCTGGCTGTATGGCAGGTTTTTTCACAAGCCTTCTTTATACAAAGCTTAGAATTCCGGATCTGCTTGCGGGAATTCTCATGATGACAATGCTTTATTCTGTCAATCTCAGGGTAATGGGAAACCGCGCGAATATCTCCCTTCTTAGAATTTCAACTCCTTTTTCAAAGCTGATGGAGTTTTCGTCCCGTGTTTTTCCCTCGCTTCCATCAGAAACCGGAATTTTGATTTTTCTTTTGGCTTTCATTTTTGTTTTTAAGGCTCTTCTTGATATTTTCTTTCATACAGACTTGGGGCTTACAATGGGCGCGCTCGGCTCTAACGAGCAGATGGTGATTTCCCAGGGAGTGAACCAGAAAATCGTGCGCGGAATTGGAGTCTGCGTTGGCGACGGTCTTGCTTCCCTTTCTGGAGCTTTTGCGGCGATGTACAACGGTTTTGCCGATGTTGGAAGCGGAACCGGCGTGATTGTAAGCGGTCTTGCGTCCCTTATGATTGGAGAGTTCGTAATCCGCTCGAACAAAATCACATGGATCACGCTCCGTGTGCTTCTCGGTTCTGTAATTTACCGCGGATTAATGTTCTTTGCCCGCCGTTACGGACACTTTATCAATCTTACTCCAAACGATTTAAAGCTTATCACTGGACTTTTGATTATTGTCTGCCTGATTGTTGCAAACTTGAAAGGCAAGGCAAATTTCATGAGGCATTTAAAGCGTCCTTCAAAATAGGGGCAGGAAAAACAGAATTATGATAAAACTTGAAAATATCGGAATGGTTTTTAACAGCGGAACACCAGACGAAAATATCGCGTTAAAAAACATAAATCTTGAGATAAACAAGGGCGATTTTATAACGGTAATCGGCTCTAACGGAGCTGGAAAATCAACTTTGTACAATGTGATTGCCGGAACTTTGTCTCCGTCAAAAGGGAAAATTTTTCTTGACACAGAGAACGGAGCCCGGCGCGAAATTACAAAAGACGCGGAATACAAACGCGCAAAATATATTGGAAGAATTTTTCAGAATCCGCTTTTAGGAACTGCTGGAAAAATGTCGCTTCTCGACAACATGGTGATTTGCAGCAAAAAAGGCTGGAAGGGATTGAAAATTTCCGCGAGCAAAAAACTCCGCGGGGAATTTAAAAATCAGCTTTCACGGCTTGGAATGGGGCTGGAGAATCGTCTCGCAGACAATGTCGAGCAGTTTTCAGGCGGGCAAAGGCAGGCTCTGACTCTTTTGATGGCGGTTCTTTCAAAACCTGAAATTCTTCTTCTTGACGAGCATACTGCGGCTCTCGATCCTTCAAATGCCGCGATTGTAATGGAGCTTACCCGGAAATTCGCCGAGGAATACAATCTCACGGTCATGATGGTAACGCACAATATGCAGCAGGCTCTCGACTATGGGAACCGTCTTTTGATGATGGACGCGGGCGAAATTATTCTCGACATTTCAAGCGCAGAAAAATCAAAGCTCACGCTGGACGACTTGGCTGAGCGTTTCAGGCAGATCAAAAAACACGAAATGACAAACGACCAGATGGTCTTGCAGTGATTTCTTAAAAAAACAGGGCGGTCCGGCGCTTCGCGCCGTCGGGCTTTCTGCGGGTTTTCCTGTGGAAAACTCGTTACGGGAACTGATTTTTTCGTTCTCGCGGGTTCCGCTTACGCTTCATTGTTTTTGGCAGAGCATGGCAGATAAGAAAGCGAAAATTAAAAAGCAACTTCCGCTTTCCGCATCCCTGCCGC
>CAVDRA010000077.1:0-6837 GCA_963611155.1 bacterium
GCCAAAAGACAACATTGAGCGCGGAATCAAAAAGGGAACAGGCGAGTTTGGCGGCGGAACTTTTGAGGAATTGACTTATGAAGGATATGCGGCAGGCGGAGTGGCAGTTCTCGTTGAAGTTCTCACAGACAACCACAACCGTGCGGCGGCTAATGTTCGCAATATTTTCAATAAGACTGGCGGAAACCTTGGTACAACAGGTTCTGTTTCTCGTATGTTTGAGCGAAAAGGTGTTATCGAATATGACGGCGAGAAACTTTCTGAAGATGATGTAATGGAAGCTGCCCTCGAAGCTGGAGCTGAAGATGTTGTAGCTGAAGACGGAGTTATCACTGTGACAACTGCTCCGAATGACTTTACAACTGTTATGGAAGCTCTTGAGGCAAAACAGGCTCCTGCTGATGACAAGAAAAAGAAAGATGATGAAGAAGATCCTTGGAAACCGCTTTCTGCTGAAGTGGCGATGGTTCCGCTTTCTTACACATCAGTTGATAAAGATACAGCTGCGAAAGTTCAGAAGCTTATCGACCGTCTTGAAGAAGATGACGATGTTCAGAATGTTTGGTCTACAGTTGAATACCCGGATGATTTTGATCCAGAAGCGTAAGTTTTTGGATAAATGAGAAAAAGCTCGCTTTTTGTAAGCGGGCTTTTTTTATGCCCTTTTGTTTTAGAAAAAAATGAAGAAAAGAAGAATCATCGGAATTGATCCGGGGCTTGCAAACACAGGATTCGGAATTATCGATGCGGCTGGAAACACGATAAAGCTGGTTAGTTATGGAGTTATAGAGACTTCTTCTGACGATGAGCATGGAGTGCGCCTGCTTTCGATCTACAATAGGTTTCAGGCGGTTTTGCAGGAATTCAAGCCGGATCAGGCTGGAATGGAAGAGCTTTATTTTGCGCGGAATGTGACAAGCGCTCTCGGAGTCGCAGAGGCTAAAGGTGTTGTGACGCTTTGCCTTGCCCAGCATGTGATTCCTCTCAATATGTACAGACCGAATCAGATTAAATATGCTGTGACCGGCACAAAAACGGCCGATAAGAAAACGGTCGAGCAGTATGTAAAAATTCTTTTGAATCTTGAAGCCGAGCCGAAGCCGGATCATGCCGCTGACGCTTTGGCTGCCGCAATCACTCAGGTTTTTGCGACACCGCATATGGAAATAAAAATTGATTTTCTGAAAGAGTCATCATGATGAATTCTCATTCTTGACGCAACACACCGAAAACAGTATCTTTATCTACACGCAGAGAATTATATCCTTGTTTTTCTTTGCATTTTTTTTGGGGGTGTACTGGTTTCGACGATTGTGATCAAGGCACTTGCTGCATGTGGGAGTCAAGGTTCCCTGAACTGAGAAAAAAATAACTGCAATTTTCGAAAGAAAAGAAGAAGAAGTTGAAGAAACTTCTTTCGCAGAAGCTCTCGCTGCCTAAGCGCGCTTGAGCCGGAACTTACATGGCGCTGTTCCTAGCTTTGTAACTTCTGTCATAAATAGGGACTTGCCGAGTGTTCTGTTTGGCGTTCACCCGGGACTTTTAGCCAGGCTACGGAGGAGACGCTTGTTATGCTGCTACCTTCTCCCGACAATCACCTCGCATAACTAAACATGTAGGCGCATTTGGCTTCCACTTTCGGACGCGGGTTCAATTCCCGCCATCTCCACTATTTGAAAAAATCAAAAAATGGAGAATTATATGACCTCTAATCTTATTGAAGATTACAAATCGTTTCTAAACAATGGAAAGACTGAGCGGGAATGTGTTTCCCAGCTGATTCTTTGGGCTGGGCAGGCTGGATTTAAGGATGTTTACAAGACTGAATCGCTAAAAGCAGGCGACAAGGTTTATGTGCAGAAAATGGGCAAGGCGATAGCGCTTTTTGTTGTCGGCTCTGAAAAAATTGAGAATGGAATGAACATTCTAGGCGCACATATTGATTCGCCTCGCCTTGACGTAAAGCAGAATCCTCTTTATGAAAAAGATTTTCTTGTTTATCTTAACACACATTATTATGGCGGAATAAAAAAATATCAGTGGGTTGCTTTGCCGCTTGCAATTCATGGTGTCGTATGCAAAAAAGACGGTTCTGTTGTGAAAATCAATATTGGAGAAAATGAAGGAGATCCTGTTTTTTGTATTTCTGACATTCTTCCGCATCTTGCTCAAAAGCAGATGAAAGAGACTGCAAGCGATTTTATTCCTGGTGAGAACCTTGACTTGATTTTAGGAAGCTCGATCCCTTCAAAAGAAGATGGCTCAAAAGAAAAATCTTCCGCAAAAAAAGCGATTTTAAAGCTGTTAAAAGATTCTTATGGAATTGAAGAGAATGATTTCGGTTCAGCTGAGCTTGAAATTGTCCCTGCTGGAAAAGCGCGCGATTTAGGATTCGACCGTTCACTTATTCTTGGATACGGTCAGGACGACAGAAGCTGCGCTTACACGTCTGCTCGTGCCTTGATCGAGTCTTCAAAAAATACAAAAAGAACAAACTGCTGTCTTTGTGTGGACAAAGAGGAAATCGGAAGCGTCGGCGCTACAGGCATGGGAAGCCGTTTCTTTGAGAACGCTCTAGCTGAAGTTATAGCCCGCCTTCCTGATGGGTATTCTGACCTTTCTTTGAGACGCTGTCTTGCAAACTGCAATATGCTTTCAAGCGATGTCAATGCGGCTTTCGATCCGATGAACGCAGATCTTTTTGACAGGGAAAATGCAAGTTTCCTTGCCGGCGGAATTGTTTTCAATAAATATACAGGAAGCAGGGGAAAGAGCGGCGCAAGCGATGCGAATCCTGAGTTTATCGCCCGTCTGAGAAATCTTCTTGACAATGCGGATGTGAAATATCAGATGGCTGAGCTTGGAAAAGTTGATCAGGGCGGCGGCGGAACAATCGCTTATCTGGCAGCTAAATACGGAATGAACGTTCTTGATGCCGGAGTTTCTGTTTTGAGTATGCATGCTCCATGGGAAATTACAGCCCGCGAGGATATTGTTCAGGCATTCAATGCCTATAAGGCTTTTTTGACGCTTGAGTAAAGGTAGCAAAATAAGAAAGAGGAAGATTGGCTTAAAATATGGCTCATCTTCCTCTTTTTTTGTCTCTATTGATTTTTTTGCTTGTGAAATTATGCAGTCTGCTGCCCGATAAGCAGCGTGTTCAGATTCGGCTTTATTTTTCCTGTCACAATATCTTTTGTCACAGTAAGTCTTTTTTTGCCTCTTATGCTTGGCACTTCGTACATTAAATCCATAAGCAGCTTTTCAACAATCGAACGGAGACCGCGCGCGCCTGTTTTCTGCTTGATTGAAATGTCCGCGATTTCATCGAGCGCGTCTGGAGTAAAGTCAAGATCGAGATCGTCCATTGCGAAGCTTTCCTTGAACTGTTTTGTAATCGCGTTTTTAGGTTCTGTGAGAATTCTCGTCAGATCCTTTTTGGTGAGCTCTTTCAATGCTACTGTAATCGGCATTCGGCCGATAAGCTCTGGAATGATTCCGAATTTCACAAGATCATCTGGAGTGCATTGGTTCAAAAGCTCCATTCTCTGAGTCTCGTCCATTTCGCCGACATTCGATCCAAATCCGAGAGAGTGAGCCGCTACACGCTGTTCGATAATTTTATCTAGACCGACGAATGCGCCTCCGAGAATAAACAGAATATTTGAAGTGTCGATCTGGAGCATTTCCTGGTTCGGGTGTTTTCTTCCGCCCTGCGGAGGAACCGATGCCTGAGTTCCCTCAATAATCTTCAGAAGGGCCTGCTGAACGCCTTCTCCGCTGACATCCCTTGTGATGGAAGTGTTCTCGCTTTTTCGGCCGATTTTATCAATCTCGTCAATGAAGACAATTCCCCGTTCTGCAGCTGAAATATTTCCGTCAGCAGCATTTATAAGTTTGAGAAGTACATTTTCAACATCTTCACCAACGTAGCCAGCTTCAGTCAAGGTTGTCGCATCTGCAATTGCGAATGGAACCTTGAGCTTTTCAGCAAGCGTTTTTGCAAGAAGCGTTTTTCCGCTTCCTGTAGGCCCGATCAGAAGAACGTTGGATTTTTCAATTTTAACATCGTCTTTGCTTCCTGTGTCGAGTTTCGCCATTCTTTTGTAGTGGTTGTAAACTGCGACAGAAAGCGCTTTTTTCGCATAGTCCTGGCCTATTACATATTCATCAAGATAATCCTTGAATTCTTTTGGAGTCGGAACTTCGCTCATGTCAATCGGAGGGGCTGAGCGTTCTTTGCTTTCGACAATCGATTTGCATGTTTCAATGCACTTGTCGCAGATAGAAATATTGTTTGCCGGATTTGTAACCAAATGGCGCGTACCGTCATCTGGTTTTCCGCAAAATGCGCAATATTGATGAGTATCACTTTTACCAAATAGCATTTATTTCTCCTGACCTCTGAAAGGCATTACTGTATCGATAATTCCATATTCTTTCGCATCTTCTGCGCTCATGAAAAAATCCCGTTCCATATCTTTTGCTATTTCTTCCTCGGCTTTTCCGCATTTTTCTGAAAGATATTTTATCGAGAGTTTTTTAAGGCGGATGATTTCCTTCGCCTGAATTGATATGTCGCTTTCCTGGCCTTGAACTCCGCCGCGTGGCTGGTGAATCATTACGCGGCTTGAAGGAAGAGCGAATCTTTTTCCTTTTGTGCCTCCGGCAAGAAGTATTGCCGCCATTGAAGCCGCCTGACCTATGCAGATTGTCTGTATGTCGCATTTGACATATTGCATAGTATCGTAAATCGCAAGTCCGGCTGTTACGCTTCCTCCTGGTGAGTTGATGTAGATGCTTATATCTTTTTCCGGATTCTCTGATTCAAGAAAAAGAATTTGCGCGACAACAAGATCGGCATTCAAGTCGTTGATTTCTCCGTCAATAAAGACGATTCTTTCTTTTAGCAGCCTTGAAAAAATATCATAAGAACGTTCTCCATTTCCGCTTCTTTCGATTACAAACGGAATATTGTTATTCATTTGGACGTCCGTTTTTTGAATGCTATTCATAAAATTCTCCATAAGAGTGATTGTATATTAAATATAATAAAAAATCCGCATATAGACAAAAAAAGGAATGTTCTTTGAACAAGATATTCAAAAAACATTCCCTCTATGAAGTTCAGTCTATCGTTACTGGCGTTTCATAAGGTCAGCGAAAGATGTCTTGTCGCCTTTTGAAACTTTTATCTCGGCAAAAATGTCTTTGTAAAGTTTCTGCTCTTTTGCCTCGTCGATAAGATATTCCTTTGCGCGAGGATCAGAATAGTGATTTTTGACTTCATCGAGTGAAAGCTCGTTGTCGTCAGCGATTTTCTGATACTCTGCCTCAATCTCTTCTGGTGTTACGGAAATATTCTTTGCTTTCATCAACGAGTCAACAATGATGCGGCTTTTGAGCATTTTTTCTGCGTCTCCAGTCCATTCCTTGAGCATATCCTCTTTTTTCTGTCCAGAAGCCAAAACGATTCTGTCAAGCTCTTCTGGAGTTGTCTGGAACTGCTGAGCCATCATTCTCCATCGTCCGTCAAGTTCTGCGGAAAGCATGCTGGCTGGAAGCTCAAATGGATTCTTCTCGATAAGCTGTGAAAGCAAGTCATTGATTTTGACTTCATTGATTTTGCGGTCTTTCGCAATTTCAAGCTTCTTTGTGATGTCTTTCTTAAGGTCATCAAGAGTTTTGAATTTCTCGCTGACATCCTGCGCTAAGTCATCATCCAAAGCAGGAAGATTGCGGATTTTAATCTGTGTCACTTTTACAGTGTATTTTTTTGTTTTTCCCTCTTCCTCTTTTGAGATTTCTTTTGTCTCGTCTTTTTTCATTCCGAGAATCTCATCGTCGATCTTGTAGACATCCTCGAGTGTTCCAACTGTGAAAGTGAATCCGTCGCGCTTTGTCGATTCGATTTCTTTTCCTTCGTTATCTTTTTCAACAATGTTGATTGTTACGATGTTGTCTTTCTCAACTTTTCCGTCGTCATCTTTGTCTTTGACGATTGCGTTTCTTTCCTGAATTCCCTTCAATTCTTCCTGAAGCTCAGCATCACCGATTGTAACTTGCGGTTCTTTTACTGCGACACCGTTGAAATCTTTGATTTCTACTTTCGGGAAAACATCGTATGTTACTGTGTAAGTGAAATCTTTTGATGTGTCGAACGCCGGCATTTCATCCATCTTTGGCTGTGCATATGGAAGAGGGCGGTTTTCTGCTTCGTTCTCGTCTGAGAAGATCTCATTCAATGATTTGTCAATAAGATCGCTTGCAGCTTCCATTTTAATCTGCTCGCCGTATTTTCTTTCAAGAACGCTTGCAGGAACATGTCCTTTGCGGAATCCAGGAAGCTGAACTTGTTTTGTGTATTTTCCAAGTGTTTCTTTGTAGCTTTCTGCAACGTCTTTTTTTGCAACTGTAACTGTGAGTTTAGCAGCTGAGTGTTCGAGTTTTTCGATTTCTTTGGTAACTTTCACTCTAGGTTCCCCTTAACAATAGAAATAAAAAAAAAGCGATTCAGATGAAATCTAAATCGCTTCAGTTAGAGCGGAAAACGGGATTCGAACCCGCGACATCCACCTTGGCAAGGTGACGCGCTACCTCTGCGCTATTTCCGCAAAATTAACACAACCCAATAAAGAGTTATGCGAGAGAAGGGACTTGAACCCTTACGCCGAAGCACTAGATCCTAAGTCTAGCGTGTATGCCAATTTCACCACTCTCGCAGGTGTTTAACCGGCTAAAGACTTAAAGTCTAAGTTCCGATTGCTTTTGATAAACAAAAGTTGAGCGACCGGGGGCTCGAACCCCGGACCCACAGATTAAGAGTCTGTTGCTCTA
>CAVDRA010000078.1:0-6827 GCA_963611155.1 bacterium
GAATGTAAAGGCAAAGCTCGCTGTTTGTTCCAATATCGGCAAGTAAAAGCGGTGCGTTTTCATCAGTATCTTCTGTCTTAAAATTCTGTCCTTTTTCGGGTGGAACCGGAAATCCTGCCGCAATCATGGCGCATACTGTGTCCGCTCCGATAAATGCGCCAATGCACGGCGGAAAATAGATTTTTGTTTCAGGAGAAATCACGCTTGAAGAAAAAATCTGAAGCATTTCCGGCGTAGGCGCGTCTAAAATTGCGCATTGCGGACAGCAAGCGCCGTTTCTTACGAGTTCCCAGCTTGAAGTAAAGTCAAAAAGCGTTGCCGGGGTAAAAGGAGCCGCCGCCATTTTGTCAACTGGCGTTCCAGCAACAAAAGAAAGCATTGTCGTGTTTCCGGTGATTACAATCTGCTTTACTGCCGGCTGAAATCCGCGCGGAAGCTTTTGCGCCGCTAAATTAACGGCTTTTGCGAACATTTTTTCAAGCTGGCAGATAATGCAGTAGTGCAGAGCAGACGGACCTGTTTCAACGACTGTGGCTGAGCCTGTCAGGGGCGGCCGCAATGAAAAAGCGATTCTTTTGATGATGTCATATCCGTATTTTATCTGGTCGTTCTTTTCTGCGACAGTCGCAATGTGTTTTCGTTTTCCGAGCGTCCAGACAGAAACCGCAATGGTTGTTGTTCCGACGTCAACTGCGATTCCCAAACTCGCCGGAGAAAACGCTTCCGTAATTTGTTCCGGAATTTCTGGAACAACGCCTTCTGTTACAATCTGCAATTTGATTATCCCCTTGTGCTGTAATTTTGCAGACGAAAGATTCTCATGTCAAGAATGGTTTTTAGCATTCTAAAGCCGTAACTTTTATAAAAACTACGGCCGTCTTTTTCCGAATTTCAGGAATACTGTCAGAAGATTGTCTCTTGAGCCGCCTCTAGGCATGCTTTTCAGCGCGAATCCTAAAGTTGGAGCGTAGCCGCTTGTGTGGACAGAAAAATCATACCCGGCTCCGAATCTGAACCCGTTTCCCCATTTTGTATTTTTAACTTCGTCGTCGTAATCTTCGAACGAAAGAAAATCCGTGCGCCTTCCAAGAGCATAATCAACAGAAAGAACAAGCCCCGCAAGTCCTGGGTACATTCTGAATCCGAGAAGGAACGAGTAGTCAACGAGAAAAATGTGATCTCCGCCTTTCCATCTGCCGTCAAAAGTTGAGTCGCCGCCCAATGAAAGGTACATGCTTTTTTCAATCGGAAAAAGAATTCTCGCGTCAGTTGTAAAAACAACCTGGTTGGAGCTTCCAAGTGCGCTGTTTCTGTTTTTTGTCGCGCTGCTTCCGTAAAAAACGTATCCGGAGCCGAAGCCGACTTCGTAACCTGGAGAAGCAAAAGCGAAAAATGAAGAAAAAATCAGCAAGAATGATAAAAAGGCAAGTTTTCGTTTCATGAATTTATTATCGGAAGAACGTTTCCATTTGTTGCGCTAAAGATTTTAGATTTGAAGTTTTCGCTGTATTGCGCCGCTATTTTTCCGGAAATAAAAATCATTTCCCTGAAATCTTCTTTTGTATCGTAAAGCGTAAAAGTCTCGAAGATTTTTTTTACAATCTGATATTTTTGATAGTCGCATTTCAGCTCAAAATGCGATTTTTCAATCAGCTCCTCAAAAACTGTTTCTGCAAGAACTGCTTTTGCGCCGCCTGAGTAAGCGTGGACAAGCCCGCCGGTTCCAAGCAGCGTTCCGCCAAACCACCGCGTTACCGTCACGAGAATATTTGTGCAGTTTCTCCCTTTTAAAACGTCTAAAATCGGCCTGCCTGCGGTTCCGCCCGGCTCGCCGTCATCGCTCATTCCCATGATTTCAGCGTTTTTCCCGAAGATGAATCCATGGCAAACGTGGGTTGCGTCCGGATATTTTTGCTTTTGGGATTTTATGATTTTTTTTACCTCATCTTGAGAGAAAAGCAAAAAAGTTTCAGATAAAAAACGCGAGCCTTTTATGATTTCTTCTGTGGCGGCTGTTTTAATTGGAATCTGCATTGTCGTTTCTTATTTCGAGCGGAATTTTCAGCATCGGATGAATTTCGCCGTTCAAGTCCTCGTGAAGAATCGCCTCATACAAGACTGGAACCGTAAAATAAAATTTCACGAGCGCCGTGTAGAGATTTATAAAATAAGCCAGATCAAAAATGAAAACCAGAATTGAAAGCCCTGCTTTTTGGCTTGGAGTAAAAGTCGCTAGCACTGCAAAAATAATTGCGGCAAGAAGATTTTTTCCGCCGGCGCGGAGCGCAAATCCAATCAGCTTGAAGACTTTTCCTTTCATCATCTTAAAGCTCTGCGAGAAAACTTTTGAAAGTTTCCAGCAAGGATTGTCAAAATGAATATGAAAAACGAATGCAAAATGAATAATCACAATGAAAGCAATCAAAATGAAAAACAGGCTGAAGCTCGCCGCCTCAAAAATGATTTCCATAGTCTCCTCGCCTGAAAGGGCATAAGGCAAAATATTTCCGCCTGAAACGGAATTTCCTGCGGCATTCGGAATGTCAGAAGCAGCCTGCGCCGCTGATTCGCTGATTTCTTCCGCCAGCTCTCTGAAAAGATTTTTGAAAAAAGGAAACGCTGCTGAAAAAATCGCCTTTGTGATAAATCTCGCCGCAACCGCCACCGCTGAAATTATCGCCGCAAGACTTAAAATCACTTTTCCTGCCGGATTGAATCTTCTGAATCCCATGAAAAGAAAACCGAGATTTGTTTTTTCGTTCCGGGTCATTCTCAAAAGCATAACCGCAAATCCAAACTGAAATGTCAGCCAGACAACCACTGATAAAAAAGCCAGCGCAAAAAAGATTATTTTTGACTGAAACTCTGATGAAGTTCCTGCCGAGTCAGAAAAAATCTTAATTCCCGGAAAAACGATTATTGCCGAAACAAGAGATTCAAGCAAAGTAAGCAAGAAAAGCGTGTAAATTACCTGCGCTATATTTTTCGAGCAAGTCTGATTCATTTTTACCATAAGATTTTTAACCGTCAATTTTCAGCTCCTTGAAAAATTTCCTGCTGTGTTTTCGGACTTTCCGCTTTTACAGATTCTACTTGACGCGGAGAAATTCTCACGCCAAGAGTTTTTAGTCCTTTTTCCTCAAAATCTTCCGCCCGGAATTTTTCCTCGGATTTTCCGCGCGTCTTGTTTTCATAACACAGAGTAAACGTGAATTTTTCGCGGGTGTCAATGTGAAGAACTTCCATTTTATCGGGCGCAAAAAAATAGTCGCGGTTCATAATCCAGCTTGCGATTCTGCATCTTTTTATGGAAACAAGGTGGCTCTCAGGATCGCGGAAAATTATTGTGAACAAAACAGGATTGATCTTTTCTTTTTCTGCGAGCTGGCAAAACCACATTCCCTTGTCGATGAAAAGTTTTTCCGGAACGTCTGTTACTGTGTACATTCCGTTGTTTCTGACGTAAAGAATTCTGTCGTAAGGAGAAACTTTCATGATTTCATTTCCGCCCGAAACGTTTGTTCCGAGGTATCCTTTTTCGTCGTATCGCAAGCTTAAATCTGACTTTGCGACCGCTTTAACATCTGTGGCAGAGAATTTTTTGATTGTCGTGTGCCGCTTCATCAGCTCAGGCGAGAGCTTCTCGAATTTTCCGTAAACGTCAGTTAGATATTCAATCGCGCATCCAACCAAATCCTTCAATCGCCGGTTTATTTCCTTTAACCGCTCCTTGATCGCCTTTACCTGCTCGCGGTTTTTTGAAATATCAAAGAGAGAGATTCTTCTGATTGGAATCTGCAAAAGATGCTCCACATCATCATCAGAAAGAGGCCTGAGCAGCTCTTCCTTGAACGGTTTGAACCCGTCTTTTACAGCCTTGCTCACTGTTTCTGCAGTCCGCTTTGTCTCAATTTCCTTGTAGATTCTTTCCTCAACGAAAATCCGCTCGATTGTGCGCAAGTGAAGCTCGTCCGTCAGCTTTGCTTTTTCGTATTCAAGCTCAGATTTTATGATTGAAGTGAGTCTCTGCGAGTAATATTTTATGATTTCGCTTGCTGTCATCAAAGTCGGCATATTGTCTTTTATGACAAGCATCTGGCAGGCGATTGTCTTCTCGCAGTCCGTGTATGCGTAAAGCGAGTCCACAACATCTTTGGCGTAAGTTCCGCGAGGGAGCTTGATTTCAATGCAGCAATGGTCTGTCGTGAAATTTTCCACCGAGCTGATTTTGATTTTTCCGGCTTTATACGCGTTATCTATGGAAGCGAGCAAATCTTTTGCGTTAGAGTCTACCGGAAGCTCTGTTATTACGATTTTTTTCTCGTCCGAAGTGTCGAATTTTGCCCGCGTGACAATTTTTCCGTTTCCGTCGTTATAAGAGGAAACATCGATCAAGCCGCCTGTTAAAACATCCGGCAGAATCTTAAAATCTTCGCCTTTCAGACATTTTATTTCAGCGTCAATCACTTCCTTAAAATTATACGGCAGAATTTTTGTGCTCATTCCGACCGCGATTCCTTCAGCTCCAATCAGAAGCACTACAGGAAGCTTCGCCTTGTAGACTTCCGGCTCCAGATCGCGTCCGTCATAATTCGGGACGTAATGCGTGATTTCCTTGTTTGTGACTAAAAATTCCTTTGCGAGCGGATGAACTCGACATTCAATGTAACGTCCTGCGGAAGCTCCGTCGCCAGTGAATTTGTTTCCGAAGTTTCCCTGTTTTTCAATGAAAATTTCCTTGTTCGCAAGATTCACAAGCGCGCCGTAAATCGAGGCGTCTCCGTGCGGATGATATTTCATTGTCCGGCCAACGACGAACTGGACTTTCTGAAAAAGCCCGTCGTTCACTTCGAAAAGCGTGTGCATAATTCTTCGCTGAACCGGTTTTAAGCCGTCTTCAAGATCAGGAATCGCGCGGTCCCGGATAACATACGAAGCGTACTCGATAAAGTTTTTATCAAAAATATTTTTTACAAAAGCCATAAATCTACTTTATGCTACAATAAATCGAAGAAAAATTCAAAAATAAGAAGAGACTGGACGGTCCGCTCAACTTTCATTTTCGCGTCGCTATGTAGGGAGCGGCGGCAAAGTCGGCAAAACTTTCGAGGTAAGTTTTGAGCGAGTTTCCAGGCAACTGGGGGGGGCGATGGTCGAAGGCTTGCTGCGCGCGGCTTTCCGCTCCGCTTCAAGCTGCCGGCGGCACCCCTGCCAGCGCTACCGCATTTGCTTTTTTAAAAGTAAGCGCTAAACGAAACTGAAAATTCGTGCCATTTTTCGCCCCAGTCGGCATTGAATGAATAACCTGCTTTCAGCGAGAAATTTTGGGCGAAATTTAATCCCTCATTAGCGCTTGCCTGAAATCTAAAGTGGTCTTTGTCAAATGGCGACTGAAATGCGCTTGCCGCCACTTTGTTTTTCCAGATTCCTGCCGTTGTTATAAATCCGAGCTCCGCGCCAAGAAGCGGATCTGCATAAAAATGGCCGCGTTCGTATTTTGGAGAAAAATAAGCGTCAAATCCTGCAAGAAAATACGGCTGAATCCAGGAAGCTGGTTTTATGCTCGTTCCGAACATTGATTTTAGCCTGAAAGCCAAGTCCTCTTCCTTTTCCTTGTTCGGATTTGAGTCAAATCCCATCACAATGTTCATCGCGCTGTTAAAAAAGTACATGTCAGAAACAGGGAGCGAGACAATAGACGCAAGCAGCGCTTTTTTCAGATAAAATTCCTTTTTAGACGGATGAAAGCGCGCGTCGATTTCTCCAAACACAAGCTCCGAATTTGAAGCGTAGCCGGCAGGGCTTTCAAGAAGCTCATGCGCCGTAAGCCGGAATTCCGCGCCTGCAAAAGCGCCGCCAATGTCATTCCCGCCTGAAAGCGCAACTTTCTTTGAGCCGTGTGCCTTTTCCGGATGAGGAGGCTCTTTTATTTCGCTTTTAGATTCTATTTTCCCGAGCTTTCTGCGTTCTGAAAGAACAGAGAGAAAACGCGGCCTGTATTCATCTGACGTGATTTTTTTGCTGTTCAAAAGCGAGATAAGATAATCCGAAGCCTGCTCCCAGATTTCCGCCTGCTTTTCTTTGGGCAAGTCTCCAAAAGAAAAATCCGCGGCGGTTGTTTTTCCGTAGCAGAGATTTTTGACGTATTTGTTTTGTGCCCTTGTAAGCTGAGTTTTCTCGTTTTCAAGCCGTGAATAAACTGAAGGCCGGTATTCCGCCCCGTCTGTAATCCCCATCTCGTAGATTTTCTTTACAGTCTCAATCGGCTCAACGACTCCGCTTAGAACGCTTGTAATGTTCGTTTCCGGTTTCGCCGCCTCAACAAGAAACAGCAAGTTGTAAGAGCAGTTTTCGCTTATGAAAAAATATCTTGAGTAGATTCCTGAAAGGTCAAAAACGTGGCGCAGCATCCTGTCTTTTTCCTCGTCGGAGAGATTCAGACGGTATTCCCAGATGTCGCGCATGTCCATATCCGCATACTGCTTGATTTTTTCATAGTATGGAACGAATCCGAAATAGCCTCTGAATCCGCCGCAAAGCCCTAAAAGCGCGTAAAGCACTCCGTTCGATATGTTTGTTACAGCTCCGTAATTTATTGAATTTGCGATAATGCGGCTTTGTCCTTTTGACTCAACCAGCAGGAAGGTATGCCCGAAAACAGAAGCCGGATTTTTCAGAAAGCCTGCCGGAAAAACGAGATAAACATCGCCTGGATTGACTTTATTTACGATTGACTGATAAAAAGCGTCGCCGTCATAAGGAAAATCATCTTTTGAAAGATTAAGCTCGCTGCAAATCCATTTGAATCTTCCCGGGAAGCGCTCAAT
>CAVDRA010000079.1:0-6821 GCA_963611155.1 bacterium
ATAGAAAGTCCATGGAAGAGAGCAGATAAGGCCTGTGTATGCCATGTACATCACACGGCGGCGATGATCAATATTTTTTTCGCGGTCATAAGGCTTCGCATCCGCGACTAAATATGCGCCGTCAAAGGCTGAATTTACAGGAATCTGAATAAAGGCCGCTCCGTTTTGCGCTAAAGCAGCAGAAGCAGAATCAGAAATCGCCTTGAACATCAAAAGCGCCGGCTTTCCGTTCACATAAAGATTTCCATAGGGGCTGGATTTTGAAACTTCGGAAGAATCAAGGCCGTTCGCGTAAAAAATTCCGTCCCTGTATTTTTTTAGCCTGATATTTATTTTTTTCTCGACTTTCGGCGCAAGCTCAGCCTTGACTGTAAAAATGCTTTCATTTGAAAAAGCGTAGGAAAGGGACATTGTCTCATAATCAGAGCTTTCAATCACAATACGGTGAATTCCAGCATTCACAAGAACGCTGCTTTCAAAATCATGTCCGCCTCTAGCCTTTGAAAGAAACTGCTGAACAACGCCGTCTATTGTGATTACAGCATCAGCAGCCGCATCTCTCGGAAAAATATCAAACTCGATTCTGACAGGAAGCGTATTTGATATTTTCGCTGACATTTCAGCCGCGATTCTGCTTGCAAGAGGAACAGGCTCGCTTAACATTCCGACTTCTGTGACGGTGCCCATTACTTTTGCGCCTGGATAAACCCGAAGTTCCGCCGTTACAGAGCAATATTCGCCGTAAGAAGTGATTTTTCCGCTTAAAAGTCCGTTTATTTTCTGCGCGGAGACTTCAGACTCAAAAGTCCAGCTGGAAAATCCCTCCTCAAGAGCTTTGTCCGACGGCTGAAAAAGAGAGCTTGCGTCAGATTTATACAGGACGACGCTCTCCTGGACAATTTGCCCGTCTTGATTTTTTCTAAAAAACGGAAGCTCAAAAGGATGGAATAATCCTCCGAAAAAGCCCTTTCCGTCTTTTTCATCTGCGCTTTTTTCAGAAAAAGATTCTTCCAAGCCACCTTCAGTTTCCGCTGATTTTTCCGACGCCGCAGAAGTTTCCTTTTCAGCGTTTTCAAGATTTTCTTTTATCTTGCGCTCTATTTCCTCTATTTTCTCGTCCTCATCTTTTATCAGCTTTCTAAGTTTTTTGCTGTCCGAAGATGAAAGAACAAGCGCGTCGCGCGTCTGATTTTCTTTTGAAAGCTGAAGATAAAGCGAAAGCCGCTCAGTCTGAAGTGTCTTTAGTTTTCTGTCCAAAACCTCAGATTCCGGAACTTTTCTGATTTCCCCGGACGAAATCCGCTCCAGAATAAGCTGAGGCAGAGTTTTCGCCGCCTCCAGAGAACTTTCCGCGCGGGTTTTCCCGCTGTCGAACGAAAATTCAACGGCAGCCAGCGTCCAGCCGCTTGAACTGGAATCTGAGCTTGAAGAAGCCGCGCCAGCACAAAATGAGACGGCGACAAAAAAAGTAAAAATCAGAAAAATAAGCCGGACTTTTTTCAATTCTCAATTACACTTCTTCGTCATCGTTTTCGCCCGCGCTGTCCAAAGGAATTCCTTTCCACTGGGCCTGCAAGTAAGAATCGATGAACTGGTCAATATCTCCGTCCATTACCGATTGAATATCCCCTGCCGAATACTTCGTGCGATTGTCTTTCACCATCGTGTAAGGCTGGAAAACATATGAGCGGATCTGGTTTCCCCACGAGATGTCTTTTTTCTCGCCGGCGAATTTCTCGTTCTCCTTTTTCTTTTTTTCCTCATAATAAGCGTAAAGTTTCGCGCGGAGAAGATTCATACAAGTCTGCCGGTTCATGAGCTGGGAACGCTCAGAATCACACTGGACAACAATTCCTGTAGGAATATGCGTGAATCGCACAGCTGAGTCAGTCTTGTTCACATGCTGGCCGCCCTTTCCGCCTGAACGGTAAGTGTCCACGCGCAAGTCTTCCGGACGTATATTCACTTCGATAGTGTCGTCAAGAATCGGAAAAACAAAGACAGAAGAAAATGAAGTGTGCCGTCTTGCGTTCGCGTCAAACGGGCTGATTCTGACCAGACGATGAACGCCGGCCTCTCCTTTCAAATGCCCGTAGACATAATCGCCCTCGATTTGAATCGTGGTTGACTTGATTCCGCCCTCGTCTTCCTGCAAGTCAACTGTCTGAAGCTTAAAACCGTGCCTTTCAGCCCAGCGGATATACATTCTAGAAAGCATATATGCCCAGTCGCAGGCTTCTGTTCCGCCGGCTCCGGCATGAATCGTCAAGAATGCGCCGTTTTTGTCGGCTTCTCCGGAAAGAAGATTCAAAATGCTTTGCTCTTCAAATTTCTTCTGGCAAGAAGCAAGCTCTTCCCTGATTTCGCTTTCAATAGAATCGTCTCCGCCTTCAAGGCCGAGATCGTAAAGAGTCTCAATATCATCGATTTTCGCGACAAGCTCGCGCCACGGCTCAACACGGTTTTTCAAGAGCTTTATGTCGTTCATTGTTTTCTGGGCTTTTTCAGTGTCATCCCAAAATCCAGGCGCCGCCGTCAAAGCTTCTGTCTCGGCAATTTTTTTGTCTATTGAAGGCGCATCCAGCTTATCCCAGACATCATGTATATCTTTTTTAAGTGTGTTGATTGGTTCTTTCAGTTCTTCCAGCATTTTATGCTCCGTTATTTTTTTAATTTTTTATGGGCGTTTGCGAAAAAAGGCAATAAAAAATTATTTTCCGCAAAAACCGCTTTTTCCGGCTTCCGCCGTCATCTTTCAAAATCATAAAGCGAAAAATCCGCTTTTGTTTTTTCGCACCGGGCTATCCGCTCTTCGCCGTCTTGCGCGGCTCATCCCTTCATTTCATTTCGGGACTGCCTACGGCAGGAGCTACTATCCCTAACGCAAAGAATTTCAAATTGTTTTCTAAGGAGGCTTTATCTTTCACTTGCTTTTTTCAGCCGTTCCTAAAACAGCCCGCTGCCATTTTTTATGTTTTAGCTCTGTGATTGCAAAATTTCCGTTCACCGGAAACTGATAAATTCTAAGAGTATCATAATAATCTGTAACAGAATCAATTTCGCGCTTGAGCACACTAAGCTGCGCCTCATTCAAGGACATACATTCCCACAGAGCTCTCTGAACTTTCTTAAAACTGTACCGGGAAAGAATTGCGGCAATTTCTTTTGCGCTGTCAATTCCGCCCGGATCCAGGGCAACAGATACAAACATTATATAAGAATAAAAGAATCGATTTATATTGTCAAATGACGCGTTTTAATTCAAAATAAATGCGTGAAAAAAACTGTTTTTTCTTTAGCTGTAATTCTCGCGCTGCATTTTTCTCCGTTTAGTCTCCATGCAGAAACTGTATACCAGTCAAATCCGGTTGCAAGATCAATTTCCGCCAAAAAAGACGCGCTAAATAAAATCCGCCTCACATGGACCCTTCCTGAAAATTTCAATGCCGCAAGCCTTGCTGTTTTCAGGAGCACCGATCAAATTTCATCGCTCTCATCCATACTCTCGGCAAAGCCTGTTGCAGAGCTTCCGGCAAAAACGACATCATACACAGACACTCTAAAATACTTCGGAAACTATTACTACGCTCTCATTGCGCGCGACGAAAACGGAAATCTTTTTGACATTGTGATTCCGTCCGTAAATGCGACAATCACAGCAGTAAAACTTGAGAATCCTAAAAAAAACGGGGCAGAAGAAAAATCAGACGCAGAGCAGACAGAAGAAAAATACCAGCCGTCATTTCTGAGGAATTTGCCGCTCCCGTATCTGAGTCTCCTTCCAGACATAAGCAGACGGCCGACAGAATTTGACGCAAAAGCAAAAGCCGCCGCAAAAGAGCTTTCCGGAAGTTTTTTCGCGCAAAAGCCGAAGCTAAGGGAGCCTTATATTTTTGACGAGGATTTAGTCTGCGCGCCAAGCGGAGATGACTACGAGCTTTTTCAGTCGCTAAAAAAATATTTCATAAAAAAGGACTATCAATCTTCAGCCGCAGATTTGAAAAAATTCTTAAGCGTGAGCCGGGAGCCTTACACGGCGGTAAGGGCCTCGTTCTATCTTGCAGAATCACAGTATTATTGCAGAAATTACAAGTCCGCGCTGCAAATGTTTCTTTTTCTCGAAGATGTCTTTCCGTCCCTTTCAAAACTTTGGGCAGACTCAAGTCTCGATCAATACACGATTCCAGCGGAATACCGCCAATAGCAGATTTTCTTTTAAGATGAAAAATGGGGCGGCATGCCGTACGTTTTCCTCAAAGCCCGCCCCGCATGGTAAAAAAAATCAGTTCTTGATGGCGCGAATCAAATCGATTATGACAGGAGTCCTTACAAGGCCTAATTCCTCAGCGCTCAGCTTTTTGCTGTTTGTATTCTCCTCAAAGATCCGCTCTCCGTTCTCGCCTGCCGCAGGAGAATTCTCTGAAATCTGCTTATCCGCGGCGCTTTTTTCCTCTGGAACAGAAAAAAGAAGAACCTCATCCCCGACGTTCACTCGGTCATAAAAACCGTTCTGCTCAAGAGAGCCCTGAGAAATCTCCTCTCCGGTTTCAGACAATGTTATTTTTCCAAGGTAGTCCTTTTTGTCAAAAGAGATTCCTGTTCCCTTGTCTGCTGTCCGAACTTTTCCGGCCTTAACCACATCAAGAACAGCGCCTTTTTTCATGCCCTCCACGGTTCCCAGGTCAACAAGGATTTCATTTACAGTCTTGTCGATAATCCTTCCCTTGACAGGCAAGATGCCGAGAATATCGCGCCTAAAAGCGCGCAAGACAGAAGCGAACCTGTCGTTTCCAGTTCTAAAAGAGCTGAATTTCGCAGTTTCCGTGCCTGTTCTACCAGAATAGACAGCCGAGTCAAGAGAAAATTCACGGTCGGTCTCATTGATGGAAAGCATTACAAAATAGTCCAGCTTGTTTGCGCGGGCAAGAGAGAAAGCCTCTCCATAGCCTGACACAGCCCTGTTCTCAACTGCGACAGAAGCAGATGAAATTCCTGAGAAAATATCCGCCGCCATTGCGGCCGCAATCTCTTCAGCGTCAGAATGAACAAGCTGAACAGGAGATTTTGTAAAGTAAATTCCAATCCGCCAGCGTGTCTTGTCAAGATAAAAAGGATCAACATCCCATTTCGCGCTAAGAGAATATTTCAAAAGAGCCTCATACGCTTCGATTGTATCGTTCACACGCGTGTTTTTCGCGCTGTTCTCTGCGGAAGAGTTTTTTCCAGCGTTGTTCATGCCTGAATTCGCTCCGCTTTCATTTTCAGACTGCCGCGAAGACGAAACCAGAGCATTTGCCTGGTTCATAGCCATGCTTTCTTTAGCCTGTTTTATGAATTTAAGCTGGTTAAGATAATTCTCGTTCAAGCCTGTCCTTGTCAAAAGCTCGGCATACTCGCTTCTAGCGGCCGTATCATACGGATTAAGCTTCAAGGCGCGCTGATATTCATAGCGGGCCTCCTCGCCCATAAAAGTCTTGGCATACTCCCGGCCTTTTTTTACATGATACTCAGACCAGGAAACCCGTTTTTCATCCTCAACAGTAAGATTTTTCATTGCCGAAAGCTCAAGCGCGCTTCTCATAACCTCGTCGCGAGGATTCACAGAAAGACCTTCAGACCAGGTTTCAAGCGATGAAGCAATATCATTTTTTCTGTACTGGGAAAGACCTTTCATATACCAGCTTTGAGAATTGGTCCTGTCTCTCGAAATCAGATAATCGGAAATGTCTATGACCTCATCATAGCGCTTTTGAGCATACAAAATGGAAGAAAGAAGCTCATAAGATTTTAGGGATTCGGCGTTAATCTGGATTGCAGCGCGGATTTGCCGCTCCGCCTCCTTTAATTTTCCAGCTTTTGCCGCAAGATAAGAGGCAAGATAATGCACTTCGCAGTCACCGGAATGAAACTTCAAGGCCTGAGAAATATATATTTCAGCCGCATCATCATTCTCAGTCTCCGCTGAAATCAGCGCAAGCGAAAGAAGAGCCTTTCTATTGTTCAGCTGGCGCTTCAAAGCATCCTGATACTGATTCTGCGCGCCAAGATAGCTTCCTGTATACAAGTCAAGCTCAGCAAGGCCGAAACGGGCATTTATGTCATTTGGAGATTTTTTCAAGACAGAAGTGAAAACCTTGCCGGCCTCGTCAAAGCGACCAAGGCTTATAAGGCAAAGCCCTCTCAAATTCTGAATGTCAGTCCTGTCTTTCGCATATTTGTCAGCCGAGTCAAGATACGTGAGCGCAAGATTAAAGTCCCCTGCCGAGTACGTTACTTCCGCAAGATGAAACCACGCATCGCCGAAAGCAGGATTTTTCTGCAGGGCAAGCTGAAAATCCTCGGAAGCTCCGTAAAAATCCTCTTTCTCCTGTTTTCTGATTCCGCTGTCATAAAAATCCAGCGGAGTTGAGTTTTGCAGCGCAGTCTTCTGCGCAAAAACAGCCGCCGAAAGTGAAACAGAAACAAAAAACGCGCTCAATAATTTTTTCATATATCTAATATCGGCAGATTTTTATTTATCTTTTTCTTTTGCAGATGAATCGGAAGAAGAATCAGACTTTTTTATGACTTTTATGAGATTTACGCGGTGTCCTTCCATGTCCTGAACGATGAATTCAAAATTATCGCACTCGATTTTTTCATACTTGACCGGGATTCTCCCGAACAAATCGAGAACAAAGCCTCCAAGAGTGTCAAAGTCATCTGTCGGAAAAGAAGTCTGGAGAGTCTCGTTCAGATCGTCCAGATCAACGCGGGCATCGCAAAGCCAGCAGTTCGCGCCGAGAGAAACAATATCTTCCCTCTCGTTGTCAAATTCATCC
>CAVDRA010000080.1:0-6770 GCA_963611155.1 bacterium
GCATTCCTTGATGCATTTTACTCCGTCAACTGCAATCTTGATGATTTCTTCCTTTGACTTATTAAAAGTGTATTTTCGCTGGGCAGGAGATGTCGAATTATAAATATGGAAAATTGCGTTCGGCGCGCCTTTTATGGCTTCCATCGTGCGGCGGATCAGCTTTTCGCGCGCCTGGCAAAGCACCTGGATTGTCACATCATCTGGAATGTGATTTTCCTCGATAAGACGGCGGCAAAAATCAAATTCTGTATCCGAAGCAGAAGGAAAGCAAATTTCAATTTCCTTAAATCCTATTTTTACAAGCAAATCAAAGAACGCTAGCTTTGTCTCGATTCCCATCGGGTCAATCAAAGCCTGATTTCCGTCACGCAAGTCAACAGAGCACCAAACTGGAGCTTTTTCAATTCGTTTTGCCGGCCACTGCCTGTCTTTTAACGGAATCGCAGGAAAAGGTTTGTACTTAGATGCGTTCATCGATGCTTTCATAAAAAAATCTCCTTAAATAAAAAAAAAGACCTGCCGCTAAAAAGCAACAGGTCTGTTAATTACTAAACAAATAACACCACTACCGAAGCTTTTTTAGCTTTTTTTTAGAGAAAGGTTAGATAGTAGTAGTGTCATGAACATATTGCTAGTATGGAACTTTGCAGAATTTTAGTCAAGATTCGCAAAAATTTTATGAAGACTTTTCTCGAACGAGTCAATTTCAGGTTTCATATCGTAAATAAATTCATTGTCCTCGAAGCTTCCGATAACCGCGTTCATTTCGTGGGAATTGTTGAAAGTCAACATTCTAAAGTCATCATCAAAATCTTTCATTCTCGAAATCAAAGTTGATTCATACATTTCCCTGTTGATTGCGGAAACATCATCTTCAATATCCTTGAAAATTTCGCTGGTAAATTCATGAACCTGGCGGGAATAAAGTTTTTCAAGCAGATTCAGAGCGTAAGAAAGCTTCCATTCGTTGTAATGGCTTTCACACTCGTCATAAAATTTATGAACTTCGCTCCAAGTCTGAACCGAATATTCTTTTATCATTTCAAAAAGCTCGCTGATTTTTTTCTCAGGAATTACCTGTCCGCCGGCGTTTACCCATTTTGTGTAAAGCGGAATTTGCAGAATATCGTCAAAATCGCTTTTTGAAAGGCTTTCTTTATTGTTTTTCTGGCAATATTCAACAAGGCAGCGGACAGCAAAATATTTTGCGATTTTCCGGTACTCCGCGTAAGCTCTAACAGGCTTTAAAATAACCGCTCCGTATTTTTTTTGCGCGGCATCGTCTTTTAAAGTAAATTTCGCGTTCGGATTTTGATGAAGAAAATCTTTCGCAGTCTGATAAAAAAGTTTCTTATCATTTTTGCAGGCAAGAATTTTCTCGTCATTTATCGAAAGAAGATAATTTCCTGTAAGGCTGATTATTCTGCGCAAGGCTTCCTCAACCTCCTGCATTGAGTCTGGAGCAAGAGGATCAATTTCAATGTGCTGTATTTTTACAACACGTTTGTCCCGCTTTTGAAATTTGCTTTTGTTGCGCGCAACCGAATACATATTGTAAAGGAAAGAATAAGCAGGAATTATGTTTATGGGCTTCATGTCTCCGTTTGAGCAAACGAGCGAAAAAGGATAGGCGATGTTTAACTCGTGCTGATAGCTTCCCTTTGAAACCAAGACAAAACTCGCGAATTTCGAGTTAAATTTAAAGTCGGTGCAAAGACCAGGCCAAAATCCGCGTCCCGCAAACATTTCTCCATCGGGAGAGCGCGAATTATGGTTTGAGCCGATTGTCGCATTTGAGGCAATGTTCGATTGGCCGCAAACAGTTGACGCAATCAAAAATGAAGAATTGTGATGCTGCTCATGAAAAGGAAAAATCAGATTATTCAAAAGCTCGCAGCATGAAACTGTTGAATTGTCTCCTAAAACAGAATTCAATAGACGAGCGCCGTATTTTAGCTGGCAGTTCCGGCCGATTACAAACCGGACTGCAACAGCCTGATAAAAAACTTTCGAGCCGTATCCAAGAATTCCGTTCACAAGCTCAACGCCCTCGCCGATTTGGCTCGGCTCTTCGGCAGATGAAAGCACTGTGATATTTTTAAGCTTGAACGCGCCTTTTATATAAGCGTTCTGCCCGATTTTCACATCTTTTAGCAATGTTGTGTTTTTAATTACAACGTCGTCAGCGACAGTTCCGAAAGTATCGAGCGAAACAGGCTGATTTTCCTCCGTAAGCTCAAGAAAACGGCGCTGCAAAAACTGATCGCCGCGGTATTTTGACCAAATGAAAGCGTCCGCCGGAATCATGTCTTCAAAAGGTAAAACAGCGCGCCCGTCATTTTCATTTCCGACGCCAATCCAAATTCTGTTAGATTCCGGCTCGCCTTCTTTTAAAATTCCGTTTCCGAATTTTGAATGGACTGTGCAGCTCATCTCGGTGATATTAAAAAGAATATCGTGGCTTCCGATTTTATAATTTGAAAGATAACTCACATTTCTGATGACAGAATCATCTCCGACAACAACATTTTCAAGATAAGAATCATAAAATCCTGATGCCAAAACCAAATCATGATATTTCAGAGAAATTTTGCGAAGCTTTCCGACAACAAAAAAACCGAAAATACTGCAATTTTGAATCAGCCGCGCATCAAAGCAAGTTTCGTCAACCCAGATATTTTTCCATTCCGGATCAGAATTCGTGTTTGTTTTTTTTAACAGTTCAATCTCATCATTTGTAAGCTGGCGTTTTCCATCCAAAAAATTCGTGTAAAACTGAGGAAGCAAAGACGAAGTTTCCTCTTTAATAATCGATACCATAGTTTTACCATTTTAATTATAAAATTCATGATAAACAATGCAAAAAGAAAAATTCTTCTGCATGACGAGATTTTTAACCTAACGCGCCTGAGTTTTTTATTCTTTATGGAGAAAACAAAAAAAATTTGATAAATTAGCTTTGCAGCCGGCTTTTTATAAAAAACATGAAAAAACAGCGCAAATAGAAAATATGAAAAAACGTTTTTTACTTCTAATTTTTTTGGCGATCCAAAATATAGCTTTCGCTTTCAATGCTGACGACATAAAGCATTTTACGCTTGAAAACGGACTTGAAATCTATTTTTTGCAAGACATTTCGTCTCCTGTGATTCATCTTGAACTTAACGTTAAGGCAGGATTTTCGCGCCAAACGGAAAAAAATGCCGGGTATTTTTCCCTTTACGCAGACTTGAAAGGCGCGCAAGCAGGAAGCGACATTGTTTCGTTCACAAGGACAGCTTCTCCGGACGGTGTTGAAGAAAAAATTCTGGAGCTGTCAGAAATCATGCGCCCGTTTCAGCTTTCTGACAACGAGCTAAAAACAAAGCTTGAAAATACGGGAAATGCGCTCGAAAAATATTTTTCTGAGCCGGCAGGATTCATAAACAGCGCGATTGACTCAAAAATTTTTCCTGATTTTCCGTGGAAACGCTCAAGCGGCTCGATTCCGTTTCTTTTCAGCTCAAAATCTGCGGCGGAAAGCAGAACAATTCTTTCTTCAATCGCAAAAAACTATTACACGCCGTCAAATTCAACACTTTTCGTGAGCGGAAACATCACTGAAAATTCGGTTTTAAAGCTTGCAGAAAAATATTTCGGAAAATATCATCTGAATCAAAAAATTGAAAATGAATCTTCTGACACAGAAAAAAAATCAGCGGACGTAAAAAAAGCCCAGGTATCATCTGAAAATTCAAAATCCAGACAAAAAAAATTCGTGATTCATGACAAAAGTTTTTCGGATGAAATGACTCAAATCTGCGTTCAATACAAAAACCTCGGAAAAGAACAGACGGAAATTTTAGCCGAAATCTGGAATGACAGCGAATCAGTGTTCAAAAAAACGCTTCTTCGCCAGCGGAACCTGAAAATTCTTGGTGCGGAATACATCGACGCTTCATCCGCTCAAGACTCAATGGCCTCAAGACTCATAATTCAGTCGCTTTTAGGCGCCGCAAAGGTGAATCCGATAATTCAGGCAGACTTGTTTCTTTCAAAATCGCGCGAAAACGAAGAAATTTCAGATGAGATGATTCAAACCGCCGTAAAAAAACGAAAAACTGAAAATCAAAAAATCTGTGAAAACTCAGCATCGCTCATGAAAAAACTTGCGGAATTCATTTCAGACTGCGGGGAGGAAGACAAAATCTCGGCTTTTTTTAATCAAAACGAAAAGCTCGGCGAAATTTCAGCAAAAACGCTTCAGCAGGCGGTTCAAGATAGCGAGCCGTACATTTTCGTTCTGGTAAATTCAGATATTTACAACAAAAACGCGAAAACTTTCAAAAATGCCGGCTACAAAGTAATCACATCAAAAAATGCGCTCTGGTTCAACAATCCTGAATACGAAAATATTCTCGCAAAAAAAGATGGTGAAATTCAAAACACGAAAAAAAATTCGTCTATACAGGAAGATATTTTAAATTCCGCAGACAGATTCATCGAAAAGTCAAAATCGCAAATCACGCTTCTTTCGCTAGAAAATGAAATTCCGCTTGTTCTAAAGCAAAATCCGAATTCCAGCCAGGCAGAAGCAAGCCTGATAATCGCGGGCGGGGACTTGCTTTTCGCGCAGCAAACGCCGGGCCTAGCTTCGGTTTTGGCAGGAGCAATAGCCGCAAATATCAAAAATCAGCTTGACCTGTTCGCGGAAAACGGCGCAATTTCAAAAGATTCTTACGAAGTCCGCGCAAAAACTTACGCGACGCAATCAGTAATCGACACTGTGCTTCCTTCAAAAGACTTAACTTTCGCTTTTCAGGCGATGTATACCGCGCTTATTTTCTGCGACATAACACCAGCAACAGCGGATATTGTAACTTACGGAGAGCGCACAAAATGGAGACTAAAATCAGGAACAGCGGAATTCCAGCTTTTATGTGATGCGATAAGACTTCTTTACAAAGACACAAAATATCCGAAACTTTTTGAAGATGACAAAGACAAGCCGGCCGATATGAATTTCACAAAAATTCTCGAGGCATATCCTTCAATTATCGATGCAACAAGATTTTCTTTCGCTGTCACCGGCGGATTTTCAGACCAGGGAAAAATTCTCTCAGATCTCAACAAGACTTTCGGAACGCTTGAAACTCATCCGGAAACAAGAATTTTTGAGACAGGGCTTCCGAAAACGCAAATCCGGGAAACAGAAAAAAAATTCGCTCTCAGACATCTTTTTTTGACAGATATTCCAAAAGAAAAAGCAGGTCCAATGCCAGCAGTCCTTATTCCGACAACGAAATTTCTTGATCCGGTTTTATATTGTCTTCCATCTCCAGATATCCGCGCCGCAGATTCAAGCATTTTCAACGCGCTTCTGCTTGAAATCGGCAAGAAAATGAACAAGAAAGCTTCAAAAGCCGGAAACGAAAGCAAAGTGAAAATTTATCTTCCAGAGCTGGATATTCCATTTGCGCGGATTTTAGTCTCGAACGTTGAAAAAACTTCGGGCGCTGACAAAATTTACGCGGAAAGCGTAGAAGAAATAAAATCAGAAATCAGGGCACAGCTTGCGTTAAAAACGGAAGATGTCATTGACCTTGAAAAAAACGGGCTTTTAGCGCGGCTGGAAAACAACTGGATCACGGAAGTCTTGATGGATGCCGGAACAAACGAAGGCTTGGCCGAGCTTGTAAAAAACAGTTTTTTCCTCGGAAATCCAAATCTTTATCTTGACCAGTACAATGCTGTGGACAAAGCCAGCCTCGAAGATTATTTTTTGATTGCCGAAAGCTATTTTTCAGACAAGCCGCCGATGAGACTTTACTCCAAAGACAGCAAAAAATAAATCAGGAAGCTCAAAAAACCACTCTGTCAACTTTTCTGTCAAATTCACCGCATGGAATATCGCCAGTAATCTGGCATGGAAGGCAAAAACCGCAACGAAAAACATCAAGTCCGGCATTTTCGAGACGCTCAAAATAACGGTCGTAATATCCTCTGCCCTTTCCAAGACGTTTTCCGTCGTCAGAGAAAGCAAGGCAAGGCACAATCATGAAAATTTTTAAAGCCAAAAGCGATTTTTTAGACACGGCGCTTAAATCGAGCGAAAATTTTTCAAGAGACGGAACCGGCTCAAAAATTCCAAAAGAACCTTTTTCAAGCTGAGCCTCGACCGGCACAGATTTTTTCAATATATAAAAATCCATCGCTCCGCAAGGCTCTGTCTTGTCTAATTCAAAATCGCATTTCGGAACAGCGACAATCTTCCCTGATTTTAACGCCGCCTCAATTGCAAAGAAGCAGTCGGCCTCGTTTTTCATCGGAATATAAGCCAGTAAAATATCCGCTTTTTTGTATTCATCCATCGAAATGATTTTCTCGCAGGCAAGCAAGGAGGTTTTCTCCAGATTGTTCGAAGAAATCCATTCTTTTATTTTTCCGCGCATAAGTTTTCTAAGATTTGATTTTTGTTCTTTGATTTCGATTTTATCAGCCGTTTCAAAAAAATTTGAAGAATCCTCAGAAGATACATTTTTCATAGACATACGATTTAAAACAAAAAACACTCGACCAAAAAATGATCAAGTGTTTAATACGACCCCTGCTGGGCTTGAACCAGCGACACATGGATTAACAGTCCATTGCTCTACCAACTGAGCTAAGGGATCATTTTATTCAATTTAATTAAGAAATAAAAAGCACTCAACTAAAAAAGTTAAGTGCTTTTATCACGACCCCTGCTGGGCTTGAACCAGCGACACATGGATTAACAGTCCATTGCTCTA
>CAVDRA010000081.1:0-6760 GCA_963611155.1 bacterium
AACATATCCCAAAACGAAGCCTGGGCAAATCGGAATTCCCTCATGGACATCGCCTGAAACCTCAAACTTCCATTTTTTATTCGCGTCAATCGGCTCAGCCCGAACGCCAGGAGCAAGAAAAGCGCCTGACTCGTTGTACATCGTCTCAAGAGGACGCTGAATTCCGTCATAAATTGTTCCGACAAGCCCCGGTCCAAGCTTCAAAGAAAGAGGACGCTCGTTTGAAACAACCTCCTCACCGATTTTCATGCCGGTATCGTCTTCATAGACCTGAATTACAGCTTTTCCCTGATTCTGCCTGATAATCTCGCCGATTATCTTTTTCTCGCCTACGTCAACAACATCGTAAAGACCGCAGCCTTCAAGCCCTTCCGCGTAAACAATAGGACCTGAAATTCTCGTTATTTTTCCAATTATCTGTTTTTTGCTTTCAGCCGCACTCATTCCGGCAACCTCCCGCCAAACAGCGTTGTCGCAAGCTCGCTGCTGTATTTATCTTTAATTTCCCGCACAAGCTGATCAACCGTCAAACGGATGCGGAAAGAATTTTCTTCATCTTCAAGAACAATCCCCTCATGAAAATCGTTTCCATAGCAAGCTTCCTCGCCAGATTTTTCAAAAGGAACCACAGCTGTTTCAGTAATATTTTTTGCCGTGTTTTTCAGGATTTTTTGAATCATGCCCGCATCGAAACCAAAAACAAAAGCTTTCATCTTCTTGTTTAAGATTTCCGGAGGCAGACTTTCAAGTTTTCTCGCTGCCAGACAAAGCCGTTTTTCTGCACCGAGCTTTTCAAGATACTCATTGAACGCTTTCGAAACGCAATCCTCATAAAATGAAGCAAGAAAACGTTCTTTTTCGAGGGGAAGCGAAGCCTGCATATTTTTTTCAAAACGGCTCAGCTTATCCGCATAAAATTCATCTTCCTTTTTTGAAGCTTCCTGAACATGAGCCGAAACTCCGCCAAGAATATTATTCGCTTCTTCCTCGGCTTTGGCAACAATTCTTTCGGCCTTTTTTCGTGCGTCAGCCTCAATTTCTTTGTCAAGTATTTCGGTAGACCTTAATTCTTCCATTTTTCTTGTTACCTTCTAAACTCTTCAGTCTTTTTGGGCGTTCCCCTTGCTTCGTGCAAGCACTTCGCTTCGGGGCGCTATGTCCGTGGTTGCATTGCTCCGTTCCGCTGCGCTTCACTGCGCAACGGCTGCGCCGCCACTACCAGCGCTAACGCAACGCCTAAACAGAAACGCCTACGGCTTCACGAATAGCATCCGTCAGCGATTTTTTGCCTTCAAGATGCCCATGAATTCCCGGGATTTCAACAATCAGAGGATATTGGCTTGTTTTCTGCCAGTCGAGAACTTCATCTTCAATCATGGCAGAAACATCTTCCGTCAAAATCAGGATTTTAGGCCGTTCATCGGCAGGAACAGACTCAGCGCCGCCTCTGCCTGTAACACGGTTGAATGCCGCAAGAGCTTCGGTTCGGTTCATTGCGACCTCGCCGTTGACTCCCGCAAGCTTAAAACCCAAAATCAATTCTCTTTCTGCAATAACAAAATATTCCATTGCTTTCTAAAAGATAAACAACAGCCATCAATAATAAGCCGCTCAAATCTGATTCAGCATATCCACACTGCATACCGCTATGGAAAAACTGAAAGGAATTCGGCATGGCAATATTTTTCAGACAGCCGCCATAAATTATTTACAGAATAATAATAAGAAGAGCAACAAGGAATCCCCAAAGACAAATACCTTCGGCAAGTCCTACGAACGGAAGAGCTTTTCCGGAAAGCTCAGCGTTTTCGCTCATTGCGCCCATTGCCGCCGCACCGATTTTTCCAACCGCAATTCCGCCTGCAATACAAGCCACACCAACAGCAATTGCCGCAGCAATATACTTCAAAGCGCCGCCAATTGATTCAGCCTCGCTAACTTCCTGAGCCGGAGCTGCTGTTTCAACAGCGGCCTGATCATTCTGAGCCTGGCTATCCTGAGCCTGAACTTCCACAACCTGTCCGTCAGAAGCAACCGCAGTCTGAGCGGCAACTGAGAAAATTGAAAAACCTGCAAGCAATGCACCAATCATCATAATTTTTGATGTTTTCATAAAAAACCTCTTTTGCCGGCATTTGCCAGCGCAATTTTATTTATACTCAAAACAGAACGGAGCAAATTCCCGCCCTGTTTCATTGAAGAATTTAGAAAAGAATTCGTAATATTGAAGCCTTATAACCTGAATCGCGACAATCATTCCCTCAAGAACAACAACAATCGCGTTTCCAGCAATCATAACAGCAAGATACGCAGGTCCGGCCATCTCAGAAAGCGTCAAAATTATAAATCCCAAAACCGCATGCGCAAGCCCGAACGCTCCAACACGCACAAAACTAATCGAATTTGAAAGGTAGCTTATCAAAGTTTCAAGCACTTCGACAACCGCCTCAATAACAGCTGTAAAAAGACCGTTTTCAAAAGCCGGTTTCTCGCCGGAAACCATTCTCTCTAAAGGACCGCAAAATCCAGTCGCAAAAAGCGTGATTCCAATCACAAACCAGTCAAAAGCCGATATTTTATGTCCGAAAGCTGCGATTCTGACAGCCATCACAACAACATACCAGAAGAAAAGTGAGCCAGAGATTCCATTTTTTCCGAAAATAGCTTTTCCCGGCTTTCCGAGCAAAAAATTATCAGCAATGTTTATAATCAATCCGACCGAATTTATCACAAATCCGACTCCGACCGTAACTCCAAAGAAAATAAACATTCTCACAACAGAAGCCATTCCGCCGTCAGGCATCAAATGCAGAATTCTGTCTCTTGGCTCGCCAAAAAGTCCCGTAACAAAACGGCCAAAAGGAGCAAGCAAAGTCTCGTTTCCGAAAACCTCACCGTTCAACAGTCCCATTATCATGCTTGAACAGCCAATCGCAATGAAAATCGGCGCAAATTTGTTCCAGTTTCCAGCTTTCACAACTCTACAAGACATCAAAATTCCAAGCAGAAGAAAAATAAAGCCTTGCCCGGCATCGCCGAACATTATTCCGAAAAGGACTGTAAAAAACAAAGCAACAAAAGGCGTCGGATCAATCGCGCCGTAAACAGGAGAGCCGTAGCTGAAAATCATTCTTTCAAACGCGCCTACCAGTTTTCCATGTTTTAGCCGCACAGGAACCTGCTCCGTGCCATTTATCACAGCCGGAACTTCACGCGGCTGATAAATTTTGATTGCAGTGCGCCCCTCAGTAAGCTTGTCCAGCTCTCTCATCATATCATGGCTATAATTTTCAGGAATCCAGCCAGTAATCCGGTAAACAAGGCTTGTAGACTCAAGGCCATTTTGAACATCAATGATTTTCGCGCCAATCGAAAACTTCGCAAGCAAAGTCTGCAACATTTCAGAATGGGTCGCGGCCATATTATGTTTTTCTTCCTCAAGATTTTTGCATTTTTTTTCAGTCTCTTCTATCTGATTTTTTAAGCTCTCTAGAACCCCGTCAGGCACGCCTTTAAATTGCTCCGGAATCTCAAGAGGAACAAAGCCGAAATTCTTAAGCTCAGAATCAAGCGAAAAACGAGCTTTTTTTGAACTTGCGGCAAGAATCCTCGATTTGTCGTCTCCAAGAGGAATAATGACAGCGTGCTCACCGACAGCAAATTTAAGCTCGTCAAAATTATCCGGAGATATTTTTCCGATTCTGAGCGACAAAAATGAAAGATGGTCAAGCTCAGAAAAATTGACTTTCAGATTTGCGAACGATTTTGCCTCGTCATAAGCGGATTTTACGCTTTCTTTTTCCTGGGCAATCTCATTCTCGCGTTTCATAAAATCGTTCACGTCGCAGATAAACTTGCTCGCCAAAGCCCGGTCATCATCAGACGGACGCGAAAATTTTTCAAGATAGCTAGAATCAATATCCTTAATTCCAAGAAAATTCCTTGCTGACTTCAAGCTTTCAAGAATTTCAGCATCTTGATTTTTCAAACCAGACTTTTTTTCACCAGAAGATGAAACTCCAGAATTTTTCTTGTCTTGAAACTGAAAATTGCCTTTTTTGCCTAGAAACTCAAGCACAGCCGCAATATCCTGATTCAAAATCATTAGCTCAACCAAACGCATTGGTGTTGTTCTAGCCATAAATCACCGCCTTTATAAAAAACGCTACGCTTTTTCAGCCGAAGCGAAACCAGCCGCCTCTTTTTCTTTTTCTTCGCCAACATCAAGCCGCAATCCTTCCGCAGCTGTTCTGATGTAATCAAGCTCCGTCTGTTTAATCTTAAACCAGGCGACAAAACTTGTTACGCTCATAGGATTTGTATGAAACGAATGCTGAAAAAAATTATTCACATACCGCTTTGCCGCCCGCTCTACATAGCAAGGATCTATCTCCCAAATGGAGCCTTCCTCATGAGGATTCAAAGCTTTAGAAAATTTCCATTTTCGCCAGTCGTCGTAATTCGAAGGATCTTTGTCAAGAATCTTGTAAGCCTCGCGGGCAAGCACATCATTTTTTGAAGGTCTCTTGCCAGCATAAATCAGAAGTTTTTCTATTTTTTCCCTGGAATAATTGTAATAAACCTTTAAACGCAAAGCCCAAATCACGTTCTTCAAGGAAATATCAGTTTTTATGAGCTTTTCCAAAGCCGCTTTATCCGCAGAAGGCAAAGTTTCAGCCGCATTCCAAAGCTTTAAAATTTCCTCGCGGTCTTTTTCAGCGCTTTTTTCTCCTGAATTCTCATATTCATAAAAATCAAAAATAGCAGAAAGAATTGGCGAAGGATTATCAAAATATCCGAAAAGCTCTTTAGCGCAGTTCTTAAAATCAGACGCCGCTTTTTTCTCAATCTCTTTCGCAAGCATGGCCTCGGGAACAGCCGGCACATTGCCTCCAAAAAGCAAAGAATAAAGTTCTTTCAAAGACTTTGCCGCAAACAGCTTATTCGCTTTTTCGCCTGTAAAAGACTTTCTTAAAATTCCGCCCGCCTTCGCATAACAAAAGGCCGCCGCCGCTGAAAAATCCATACAAACGCCACCTAAGCAAAAATTTTATCAAGGAACTGATTGAATGAAACGACATCAAGTTTTGAATCCGCTATTTTTTCTTTGTATGCTTTTATATTTTTTTCGTTCTCTTCAATAGCGGCTTTCTTTTTTTCTTCGAATATTTTCTCGTCCCGCTCAATGATTTTGCCAACTTCAGCCTTAAATTCAATCTCGGCCTCAGCCTTCGCCTGAGAAATTCTCTTGTCAGCTTTTTCCTGAGCTGAAAGTGTCATGGCCTTGGCATTCTGTTCTACTTCCAAAAGATGATTGATTGCATTAACTTCCTGTTCAGCCATTTTTCCGCCTCTTTTATATTCTGATTAAAATTTATTTTAGCAAACTTTCTTCTGATTCGCAAAGAAATTTATAAACTTCGGAAGCAGAAGCGCATTTTACGATATTGTCAATAAAATCCGGAACCTGAAGCACAGACGCAAGAGATTTCAGAATCTGAATATGGCGCTCCGCCTCGTCCTCCGCTCCAAGAATCATAAAAACGACATGGACGGGAGCTTTGTCAAGAGAATCATAATCAATTCCCTCCCTGCTTATTCCAATCGCGCCGACCGTTTTTTTCATTGAAGAAATTTGGGCATGAGGAATCGCAACGCCATGCATAATTCCTGTAGACATTTTTGATTCCCTTTCGTTCAATAAAGAAAGAGACTTTTCCCGGTTAAGGGACGGACAATAAGAATGGATTTTTTCAACAAGTTCTTCAAAAAGCTCATCTTTTTCAGTGCTTTCAAGATTCACACAAATAGTTTCTTTCGGAAAAACTTCACCTAAAAGCATTTTATAAAATCTCCTTCTAAAGTATCAAAAAAAAGATACAAACCTTCCGACCATTTTAGTCATTGGATATAAAAAAAAGCCAGACTTTTACATCCGGCCTTTCGCAGTTTTATTAGTTACCAGCCTCTGGTACCGACGCCTCAGCAGAATCAATATTCTCTGCCGATTCAGCAGCCGGCTCGTTTACAGTTTCTGATTTTTTCCACCATTTCTCGTTAGAATCAGAAGCAGACTCAGATTCTGAACTCTCGGCGGCTGGACGCTCTGTCTGAAGCTCAGCGGCAGCTTCGCTCATCGCCTTCGCATCACCAGCAGTTTTTGTTGAATACGCCTTCGCAATCACGAAAGTCGCGACAAAAAACAAGACAACAAACACAACCGTCGCCTTTGTTAAGACCGAAGCAGAATGTGAGCCAAAGGCCTGCGATGTGCCGCCGCCAAGAAGCCCTCCCATTCCGCTGCTTTCCTGATCCTGAACAAGAACCAAAAGAACAAGCAAAACAGAAACAATCACAAAAGCAACCATTAGAATTGTCAAAACAACCGAGTTCATATTTACTCCAAAGTATTCAAAACTTATTAAAATCAGTGCTACATATAATATTGAAATAAATTGTTAAAGTCAATTATTTGCCAATCGAGCTTTTGCAGATCGGAATAAAAGTCTCGGCTTTAAGCGAAGCACCGCCAATCAAGCCTCCGTCTATGTCAGGCTGGCTCAAAAGCGCATCTGCGTTTTTCGCATTCATCGAGCCGCCGTAAAGAATTCTGATTTCCGCAGCAGCTTTTTTCCCGAAAATATCGGCAATTACAGACCGCACTGACTCATGAACCCGCTGAGCTTCTTCCGGAGTCGCGGTATTTCCTGTGCCAATCGCCCAAATCGGCTCATAAGCGATCGTAATTCGGGCAAGCTCA
>CAVDRA010000082.1:0-6756 GCA_963611155.1 bacterium
GTGTAAGGAACCGAATGGGCTTGAAGAACACGGAGAGTTCCGCGGTGCATGCCGTTTCCGATTTCATCATAGTCGGTGGCGGCAGAATCAATGTAAAAATCGCTTTCCATTCCAGCTTTTTTCACAAGCTGCTTGAAAACCATCTCGGCCATCGGCGAACGGCAAATATTTCCGTGGCAAACAAATAAAATTTTAGTCATGAATTTTCCGTAATTTTTTTTATGATAAAGTTTTCCGGCAAACTGCGGAAAAAAAATTTTTAAACGCAAAAAATCTAAAATTCCGCCTCGTCAGGATTTCTAAGAGGACGAATTTCAAGATTCTTCAGATTGGCGATTTTTTCACAGTCTTCATCAGATAGCTCAAAATCAAAAACTTCCGCATTTTCCGCGATTCTCGCCGCCGCAACAGATTTCGGAAGAGGCACAATTCCGTTCTGCAGGCTCCACCTGACGCAAATTTGAGCGATTGTGCGGCCGTATTTTTCCGCAAGAAGCCTCATCTCCCCGCTTTTAAAAATTCCGCCGGTTCCAAAAGGACTGTATCCCTCAACAATCATTCCTGCTTTTTTGCAGTACGAGGCAAGCTCAGTTTCAGGAATTCCAGGGCATATTTTTATCTGGTTCACCATCGGCCTTATTTTTGCGGTTTTAAAAAGCTCTTCAAGATGGCGCTCGCAGAAATTTGAAACGCCGATTGCCTTCAGCTTGCCTTCCTCATAAGCCTCTTCCATCGCTTTCCAGCTTCCGCTGTTCGCTTCCTGCCAGCGCGAGCGGAATTTAAGCGGATTAGGCCAGTGAATCAAGTACAAATCAGCATAATCAAGGCCAAGACGCTCAAGAGAAGTTTCTATCGCCTTTTTTGTGTTCTCGTATCCGTGATCCTCGTTCCAAAGCTTTGTGGTTATAAAAAGCTCAGAACGCTTAACCTCCGACTCTTTCAGAAAATCACAAATCGCCTTTCCGACTGATTTTTCATTTCCGTAAGCCGCCGCGGTATCGATATGGCGGTAACCTGCGCGCAATGCGGACAAAACAGCAGTGTAAGCCTCGTCGCCGTCTGCGCTCTGCCAGGTTCCAAATCCGATGCAAGGAATTTTCGTTCCGTTTGAAAGTGTGTAGGTTGAAGTTAGAGAAGTTAATTTTTCCATGAGTAAGATTTTATCAGAAAAAACGGCTTGTTCAACATTGAAGACGCTCTGTGGTATAATCCAGGAATGATAAAACGCTCTGGCTACGCCGACTTGCCGCTTCATACAGGAATTGTTCCAAAATGGCTTGCAGACAGAATGAAGCTTTTGGGAACAGAAATTGTAGAGTCAATTCTGATAAATTACGGAAAAAAAGAATTTCTAGCCCGGCTTTCTGATCCGCTCTGGTTTCAAAGCCTGGGGGCTGTCTTGGGAATGGACTGGCATTCAAGCGGAATCACTACAAGCGTGATGTATGCGCTCAAAAGAGGAATAAACGAAAGGGCAAGGGATTTCGGCCTTTGCGTCTGCGGGGGAAGAGGAAAATATTCAAGGAAAACGCCGGAAGAGCTTTTGTTTCTTGCGGACGCGACAGGTCTTGACGGAAACGCGCTTGTAAATGCCTCAAAATTGACTGCGAAAGTTGACAGCGCGGCGGTTCAGGACGGATTCCAGCTTTATATGCACAACTTTGTCTTGAGCGATGACGGAGACTGGGTTGTGGTTCAGCAGGGAATGAACACTGCTTCGCGCACAGCGCGGCGTTATCATTGGTCGTCTGAAAATTTGCGCTCGTTCTTAGATTCTCCGCATACCGGCGTTACAGGCGAGAATCAGGGAATGATTTTAAATCTGGCGGACTCAGGCGCAAAAAGCACGCGGGAATCGATTCTTTCTCTGACAAAAGAAAATCCGGAAAGGATTCTAAAAGAGATTTGCGCGGTTTCAGAAAGCGATTTTTCACGCCAGCTGGAATTTGACTTTGGAAAAGGAAGTGAATCAGAAGATTCCGAATTTTTGGATTCAGGGCTAAACAATTCTGAAGCCGAAAAAAAAACTTGCGGAAACCTGCGCGCAAAAGGCGGCAGAAGCATTGAAAGCCGAAAAAATTCCTGGCAGGGAAGCCAGATTTTAATCAAAAACGACAGAAATCTTATAATGCCGTCTCATCACGATGTCCGGGCAGAAGATGTTGACTTAAAGCGGCTCGGCGCAGTTCTGGCAACAGCTTACGCTTCGCCTTCCGAAAATTTCGACTCGCTTCTTTTGACTCCGGGACTCGGCGCAAGAACGCTGCAGAGCCTGACATTGGTAAGCGAAGTTATTTACGGAACTCCGGCTAGATTCACAGACCCTGCAAGATTCAGCTTTGCCCACGGCGGAAAAGACGGACATCCTTTTCCGGTTCCAACCAGAATTTACGACGAGAGCATCAGAATTTTAGGAGACGCAATAGAAAAGTCAAAACTCGGCTACAACGACAAATCTGACTGCCTGAAAAGGCTCAGCAGCACCGCGCTCCAAATCGAAGAGAACTGCAATCCGAAAGCTGATTTTGAAAAAACTCTTGAAAGAGAAAGACAAAACAGCAAAGCATGGGGCGGAATGACATGCTCAGGAAAAGTTTAAAGCTTTTTATGCGGAGATGCGGACAAAAACGTTAAGCCTTTCCCAAAAACGCAAAAATCATCAGCAATCAAGAAGTGTCTGCGCGCAAACATCAACGAGTCCGAGCGTTGTCATTCTTAAAGACGGAATAACCGCCAGGCTTACAAACGCCATATTCATAAAAGGCTCAATTTCTGCGCTTACGCCGTCTTTGTGAACAGCCTCGTGGAGTTTTTTTGTCTGCAGGGCGACTTTCTCTGCGCAAAGCTCGCTCATAAGACCTGCAACCGGCAGCGGAAGGCACTCAACAACATTTAAGTCTTTTACATAGATGCTTCCGCCGCCGCATTCCCTTAATTTGTTTGCGGCAAAAGCCATGTCGGCGTCGTTTGTTCCGATTACGATTAAATTATGGCTGTCGTGGCTTACGGTAGAAGCGATTGCTCCGTGCTTAAGGCCGATTCCGTTTATAAAGCCTTTGCCGATGTGCCCTGTGTTTTTGTGGCGCTCAATTACGCAAAGCTTTAGAATGTCGTTTTCAACGCTTATTCCGTTGTCAGAGTCAAAATTCAATGACGCTTTTATTTCGTTTGTTATAAGCTCGCCTTTTACAATTTGAATAATTCCCGTTTTGCCTTCTTTCGGCTCAACATAAAAATCAGAATCTTTTAATTCTGCAAGATGAATCGTGTTGCGCACTTTTTGCAAAAGAGAAGATTCTACGGCTGGTTTTTCAAAATCTAGAATCTTTTTTTTGCTTACAACTTTTTTTCCGTCTGTGTAAACGTCTTCTATGTCTAAAGTTTCTAAATCATTCAAAACCAAAAGGTCAGCATTGTAGCCCGGGGCAACGGCGCCTGTATATTTCAGGCCAAAACACTCGGCCGCCTGCAGAGTCGCCATTTTTATTGCTTTTATAGGATTTATGCCTTTTTTGCCGGCTTTGCGGATTATGTTGTCGATGTGGCCATCTTTTAAAAGGTCGCTCGGGTTTCTGTCGTCAGTCACAAGCAGGCAGCGCTGGCAATAAGGCTCATTAAAAAGCGGAAGCAGCGCTTCCAGGTTTCGGGCGGCGGAGCCTTCGCGGATCATAACCCACAACCCTTTTTTTATTTTTTCAATCGCTTCCTGAACATTTGAACACTCGTGGTCGGTTGTAATTCCAGAAGCAATGTATTTGTCTAAATCTTTATCAGTTAAAAGAGGCGCGTGTCCGTCAATATTTTTGTTTTGCTCAAGCGCGTCGCGGATTTTGGCCATTATTGTTTTGTCCTTTTCTACGACGCCCGTAAAATCCATTACTTCGGCAAGTCCTAAAACTTTTTTGTTAGAATAAAAATCGTGCAGACCGCTTGCAGTAAGTTCCGCCCCGCTTTCGTCAAATTTTGTGGCTGGAACGCAGGAAGGAAGCATAAAATAAATTTTTAGCGGCAGATTTTTGGAACTTTCAATCATAAAATTGATTCCGTCACTTCCGCAGACATTCGCAATTTCATGAGGATCGGCAACAATCAAAGTTGTTCCGTGAACAAGGGCAACGCGGGCAAATTCTTTAGGCAAAAGCATTGTGCTTTCTATATGCATGTGGCCGTCAATAAACCCGGGGCAGATGAATTTTCCGCCAACGTCAACACATTCGCAGGCGTCGTCTTTTGTATAAGCGCCAACGCCAATAATTTTGCCGCCTTTTATTAAGACGTTAGTTTTTTCAAGCTCCTCGGTAAAAACGTTTACGACAGTTCCGTTCATTAAAAGAAGCGTATTTTCAAAATTTTTATTTTCTACACTCATGGCAGAAATTATAAAATTATGCGGCAAAAACGGAAAGCGGATTTTTAGCAGCCGGAAACCGCCTAAAAGACTACAATTCAGCCGTGCGGCCCCCATACAAGGCAGGGCTGAAGACGCCAATGAAACCAGCCGTCTTCTGAAAAACTTGATACACTCTTTCAAGCCGCTATAATATCCCCATCATGACAAAAAAATTACAAACACAACAGCAGACCGCCGCAAAAGAATTTGCAGAACTTTGGCTAGGCCGGGGGGACGAAAAATCTGAAACCCACAACTTTTGGATTGGACTTTTACATTCGGTGTTCGGTGTAGAAAACGCTGAAAACGAAATTGAATTTGAAAAACGCGTTTCGCTTGAACACACAAGTTTTATAGACGGCTACATTCAAAGTACAAGCGTATTAATCGAACAAAAAAGCATAGATGTAGACATTCGCAAAGCCTACAAACAGTCAGACGGCTCATCTTTAACGCCGTTTCAGCAGGCACACCGCTACGCCGCAAACCTTCCGCGTTCCCTCGCTCCTCGATGGATTGTTGTGTGCAATTTTAAGGAATTTTTAATCTACGACATGGAAAAACCGAACGGCGAGCCAGAATCAGTTCTTTTAAAAGATTTAGAAAAACAATTTTACCGCCTTGAATTCCTTGTGGATTCCAAAAACGAAAATCTAAAAAAAGAAGAAGAAATCAGTTTAAAAGCCGGCGACTTAGTCGGTAAACTTTACGACGCCCTTTATAAGCAGTACATTGACCCGGACGCAAACAGCCTTAAAAGCCTTAACATTCTTTGCGTAAGAATCGTATTCTGTTTTTATGCCGAGGACGCAGGCCTTTTTGAAAGCAAAACCAGTTTTGAAGACTACATTAAATCCTTTGCAATAGAAAACCTTCGTGCCGGAATGATTTCGCTTTTTAAAGCCTTAGACACAAAAATCGAAAACCGCGATAAATACGACACAAAACTAAAACCGTTCCCATATGTAAACGGCGGACTTTTCCGCGACGAAAAAATCGAAATCCCGAACTTTTCGCAGGAGATTGTTGATGTAATCGTAAACCATTGTGCGCCGTTCAACTGGTCAGAAATCAGCCCTACAATTTTTGGCGCCGTTTTTGAATCCACCTTGAACCCGGAAACGAGGCGCAAAGGCGGAATGCACTACACCAGCATCCAGAACATTCACAAAGTGATTGACCCGCTTTTTATGAACGGCTTAAACGAAGAATTCAACAAAATCTGTGCAATCACTTCGGTTAAAAACAGAATGGTATCACTCTTCGCCTTTCAGGAAAAACTAGGCAGCCTGAAGTTTTTAGACCCGGCCTGCGGAAGCGGAAACTTTTTAACTGAAACCTACCTTAGCCTTCGCCGCCTGGAAAACAAAGTGATTTCGCTTATCAACAAGGGCGAAAAATCGCTTGGCTTTGACGAGTTTATAAAAGTGCACATAAATCAGTTTTACGGAATCGAAATAAACGACTTTGCCGTTACGGTTGCCAAAACAGCCCTGTGGATTGCCGAAAGCCAGATGACCAGTGAAACAGAAAAAATCATGGGGCGCGAGATTAATTTTTTACCGCTCACCACCAACGCCTTTATTGTGGAAGGCAACGCCCTGCGTATGAACTGGAGCACGCTGAAAGCCGAAACCAAACAGGACGAAGCCACGCTTTTTACCGGATTTACCACGCAGACCGACGGCACGGAACACCACTACGATTATATTATGGGGAACCCGCCGTTTGTAGGGGCTAGACTTATGAGCGAAAGTCAAAAAAATGATGTTCTTGATGTATGGGAAAATGCAAAGAATATTGGAAATGTTGACTATGTTTCATGCTGGTACAAAAAAGCCGCAGATTTAATGTACGGAACAAATACAAAAGCAGCCCTAGTTTCTACAAATTCGATTACTCAAGGCGAACAGGTTGCTATTATGTGGAAACCGCTTTTTGAAAAGGGAATTAAAATCAATTTTGCATACAGAACTTTCAGATGGGACAGCGAAGCCACATTAAAAGCCCATGTTCACTGCGTAATAATCGGATTCAGTGCGGATGCTGAGCAAAAAAACACGGTGGTTGAGCCTGTCGAAACCACCAGCAAGAAAATCATCTACCTGAGCGACAATCAGAAAATCGAAGCAAAAAATATAAACGGATATTTGCTTGATGCTCCGAATTTGTTTATTGAAAGTAGACCTAAACCATTATGCAATGTTCCTCCTCTTTTAACTGGAAGTCAAAGAATTGATGATGATAATTTTATGTTTACAACAGAAGAAAAAAATGAGTTTCTAAAAAAAGAACCTTTAGCCGAAAAATATTTTAAAATTTGGTATGGAGCTGATGAATTTATAAATAATCGCCCTCGTTGGTGT